>JANQSV010000050.1 GCA_028279115.1 Pseudomonadales bacterium | reverse complement strand
GCCGGGCCTGATCACCATGTAGGCGACGCGCCGCCCCGTCCGCATCGCATCCACCGCGGCCTGAAACGGCATGGCCGAAACGGCGACCTCATCCCGCGCGTCGAGGCGGGCGATATAATCGGCGCTTGTTCGGGATTGGTCATCGTCAACCACGGCCACCAGCATTACACCCCCGCCTCCCCGCTGATTGTTGATCGAGCCGAAAATCGTGGCGATCAGCAGCGGCAAAAGCAGCAGCATGATGACATTCGACGGCTCCCGGGCAATCAAGAGCAAATCTTTCCTCAAAAGCTGCGCAATCTCGTGCATTACTCTTCGTCCTCTTCGATCAACGCAACGAACACATCGGCAAGTTTCGGCGATGAGATCTTCAGATCGCCGATTTCCGCCCGGACGTTCAACAGCTCCCGAAGATACTCGATCGGCCGGTCCGTCGCGCGCTCAACGGTTTCGCCACTGACGCGGTCACGATGGGAAACGCGGCTGGGCCCGCCGCGGGTGCGCACCAACTCGCCCGGTGGCGCACAGGCCAAAACACGGCCTTTGTGCAACACCAGCACTTCATCGCAAACGGCCTCGACTTCCTCAATGTAGTGGGTCGTATAAATCACGCACTTGCCCAACTCTTTCAGCCGCGTCACCGTATGCAGAATTTTTTCACGGCTTTGCACGTCAACACCCGCCGTCGGTTCGTCGAGCAGCACCAAATCGGCGTCGGCCAACATGGCGGCGGCCATGTTGGCGCGCCGTTTCATGCCTTCCGAACAATCTTGGACCCACCGCGCAAGGAAGGATGTCAGATCCATCTCCCGGGCGACATGGTCGACGCGTTGGCGCAAACTGGCGCCGCGCAGTCCGTAAAGCGCGCCCAGCAGCGCCAGATTTTCCGTCACGGACAATTTTTCGTAGAGAGCCAGCCGCTGCGGCGCGAGGCAAAGTCGGCGGCGAACCTCCGCGGCGTAGGGAGGGCTGGCGCCGAAAACCTCCACCCGCCCGCCATCCGTCTTGCTCGCTCCCGCGATCAAATTGATCATGGTCGACTTGCCGGCTCCGTTTCGCCCCAGGATGCCGGTCACCCCACCCCGGCGGGCGGTCAGATTCGCTCCGTCGAGCGCGACGGTCTCACCGTAGCTCTTCGTGACGCCGGTCAACCGCAACGCCGGATCTCTGCCATTTTGCATGTCAAAATCCTTGCCGTCTCATGGTCATGCCGCCGCCGAACGATGGGTTGCCGTTCGGGAAGTTGCGCCCAGCCAAGAAGTATATACAAAAATTAAAGACGGCATGAGCAATGATCGCGGGCCAAATACTGTCGCTTGTCCAGAACAAAGCGGTCCAGATGCCACCGTGAACCGTTTTGAAAGCAATATGCTGCCATCCGAAATAAGCGTGATGGAAACCAAACAGGAGCGCGGCAACGAATGCCGCCCAAACTAAACCCATACCCCATGCCTGCGATATGGCTGGGATAAGATAGGCCCGCCAGATAAGCTCTTCCGCGATTACCGAAATCGCAACCAAGACGACAAACAGTCCGCCATAATAAACGTTTATCATGGGTACGATTTGCAAGCGCGCCTGGCCGCCTATTCTTACCACGATGGCTTTTTCCACGAAATACTGGCCATATCCCACTAGTGCTCCTGTCACGAGCCAACCGATCAAACCAACGTTCATGCCGGTGTTGGCGAATCCAAGAATGGTCAGTGAATTTCACCCTTCATTGACGTTGATATGTAAAAGCAGCAATAGCAACATAATTGCAAAAAAAGCAGGGGAGGAAATCATAAACCAGCGATACCCATTTCGCCCAAGCACTATGGAAAAACTCAGAGCGAGTATTGGAAAGAGGAGGGCCAAGAAAATGGGGAAGAAAATGACTAAATACATTGTCTGGAAACCGTTTCGCTAGTTCTTTGCGTCTTTGATCGAATCAGTCGCAAGAGGAGAATAGTCGAGCACCGAATTACCGACCGGCAGTAGTAAGGATACAAATTGCCGGTCACCGTCTACGCCAATGAATTGGTTCATATCGTCATCGAAAAAGCCGAACAGCATGGATGATCCGAGTCCAACAGAAGTTGCCGCCAAATGGAGACTTTGCCCGAGCACTCCGGCATCCAGATGAGTCAGCCGGTAGCTGCGATTCTCGTACTTCCAATTCAGCCGATCAAGGTCGGATATCAGCACGAACACTCCTCCCGCGCGAGTGATCCAATCTTGATAAGAACATAGTTCATACATCTTGCCACGAATCTCGCCGTGACTAATCAGTTTCAAACTGAAAGATGCTGGATCAAACTTATAGAGTCCCCGCCTGAGTTTCGCTATATTCATAGCCACAAAATAAAGCTGAACGCTCATTAGACCACCTCCACTGGGAGAATTCAACAAATAGGGGATAGGTTGATCTTTGGAGACAGGCAATTCAAGTCTAATGCCATATGATAAAAACAAGATTGTCGCGATATCTTGAAGGTTGATTGGTTCTGAAGTATAATCACGACTCGACTTCCGGCGCAGAACAAGTTTCAAAAAGTTCTCTTCATTAATCCGATGTTCGGTAGGCATCTGCACGCACTCGACATCTTCTTCATCTGGCGGGATATAGCTTGGTTTGTCATTAAAAAGAGCATTCCGCAACACTTGCTTTCCTGAAGCCATATCCTGTTTCTGACCTTCCAAAGACAAAGCCAGTTCATCTGTTTTCTTTCCTTGTTTTTGTCGATGCAGAAGTCTTGCAATAACACTATCCAGAAGTGCCTGATTTTCCGGCTCTAGCTGGTCCCACATATCGAGCAACCCTATGTCTCTTGTTTGTTTCACCAATTTCGGAATCCCCATTACTTCATTCATTATTCGTCTTCGGTGGATGCGGACTCGACTGCCTCCAGCACCCTGTCAGCGCAAGCAATGATTACCTGAATGGATCGCTCTACACCATCAAACCCCAAGATACGATCAATCTCATTGTCATAGAAATGATCCACCATTATCGCCTTTCCATCCTCTAACGCCGGATTAAGCGTGCTGAGCACAAACCCGATATCAATCAGCATCTTCCGGTAGCCGCGAGGGCCATACATCATCATGTACCGCCACGGACAGCCTATGATCATGAGCACACAGCTACTCCGGGACAACGCTTCAACCGCTACGCCGTAAAAAGCATGATTGAATGCTTCCAATTGAGCTTCAGACAACAGTTGTTCTGTCCAGAGGATGCTCTTTCCTGGAAGAATTTTGTTCAATGTGTTTCCAGATAAGATCAACGTATCGAAAGCGTAATACTGCTTTACATCGTGCCTTCCAAGTTTGTGAAGATAATCTGGAACTTGCTGTTGCCATATCTCAAAAGGAAGGATTGGACTTACATCTATGTTATCCACCGATTCAGGGATTGGATTGTATGATGTGTCAATGTAGGTTTGGATGATGGAATTGACATAATTTGGATCGGATGCGATTTTGCGGGTAGATCCGCGAACTAATTTGGAATTCTCATGAAATAATTCCGCCGGGTTGACATTGAAGTCGCCAAACCGACACTGATAATCCAGATGTACCTGCGGCATCAAGTCGATACTGTTTATGGGCGGCATAAGTGTGCCTTCAACACTCGATGTCTGTTTGATGAAGTATTCCGCCGGATCAATGAGTGCCATAAAATTTTCCTCAAATTCTATAGAAATAAATGTCGGAATGGTCTATATGGTGCGCAGGCCGGGCAACGTGGCAATTTCTTTATATCCTCATAATCTATTGACATACGATCAAAATCGCTTCGGATTGCTCTGCCAACGAGAAAGCTGCTGCCCGTGCTTAAATACATCAATATACCTGCGAAAAGCTGGCCACAGTTGAATTATGGTGGGATTTTCTACGACAACGTCATCGCAAAGCGTAATTTTCTGAATTTTGGCTACAGCAAAATGGCGTGCGATACGACTGCCTGCTTGTCCACAACCTATAATGCCGACGTGACTCTGGGTGAACGGTTGCTCTGCCTGATAAATGGTATGCAGATAGACCGCCACCAAATCATTGTCCGGTTCAATCAGAATATCCTCACCTCGCAACTGGTCGATAATGGATTGAGCATCTTCGACCTCAGCTTCCTTGATGACGCCACGCTCTACCAAGTCGCCAAGGCTAGAGTCTCCATCCAAGTGCCCAACAAGTTTACCGATCAGGCCAGTCCGTCCAGTGTCGCACCATGTGCGCGAAAAAGCCGACCTGGCACTATGGCGCACCATGATTTCATTATTCGTTATTCGAATGACCTTCAGATGGGGGTTGACTTTGTAAGCCTGGCTGAAGCTCGTATTCGGTGAGGTAGTGTTCATATCTTCTCCTCTTGGAGAATGGCTACCAAAAATACACTACCTCGGTTCGACTGATTCTACCCGAGGTAGTGTTATAGTGTAAATGTTTTGATTATTCGCCTCTTGTTATTTCTCCTATTTGAATTGATGAGCAGCAACACCAGCACCAGCAGTTGCATCCGCCCGGAGCTATGGACAAGCCTGATTCATAGCGATGATCAAAAGTGCCAAGTTTCAACAATTTCATGAGTTTTCTCCTCATTGAAAATTTAGTTCTCGTGGTCGTGCTTCCATCAACAGCAGGCAAAAGTCAATGTTTCCATATCCTTTTCGCCAGCATGTCCGCCGATGCTCCCGTCAAGGGTAAGGCTGCGGATCACGGGTCAGATCTTCAAACCTGAGTTCCCGGTCTGTCCAGCCCAGTTCTTTCGGCAGAGTAAGGTACCTTTTTGCGCCCATAAGTGGCAATGAATGTAAATAGGGCGGCGTTAATTTGGTACAGATAACCTTGATCAGGCACACATCCTTGAAAGATGGCAAGGTGAAGTCGAAAAAAATTGGATCAAGGTCGTGCTTTTTGGCAAGCTCCATCATTTCATCATAATCCGAGCCCTTGCTGGCAGATGTGTTCTGCAACTTGGAGAGCTTTTCAGTCTCGGAACCATTCAAGTACCAGTCCAATTTTTTTGCATTGGAAGAATAACCATAGTGCCCAACCACCTTATAGAAAATGTCAAACTTATCGATGGGGGTATCTTCCTTCACACCGAAAAGTTCCCGGACCCGATCCGAGTAACCCCATTCCGGACAAAATAATTGGATTCGGCAGGAATTTTCCGCCTGCACCAGTTCACCGAGTGCCGACAAGATCGCTTCGTTAATGTCAAAACCGCCTCCGCCGCCAGCCAAATAGGACCAACTCTTAAACCCTTTGACAAATCCAATGGCGGTAACAGTATGAAATCCCTTCATTTCGGTCGGATGTAGATATAGCCGGATATCATCGATCAACGAAGCTGCATGCTGGAGCACCTTTCTCGTTCGATGATCTTTAGGATCACAATCTATATCGATTAACTTGGGCGCGTGACCGCAATTCCAATGGACATTGACGGCATCACGCTCCAACACTTCCGAAAGTCCATGATAGATCGCAAGCTCTTTGCTTACGTGCGCGGAAAGACCACCGCTGGTGGCATAGCCCAGCAATTTTTCGTTTGGATGCGCCATGTAGAACGGGAGGCTGAGCTGGGCAGGCACCCAAACGGGTTCGTCGTTCTGCAGCAACCGTATCCCCTCAACCCATCCAAGAAATACATCTTTCTCGAATGGGTGATATGCCAAGCCGTTTTTACCGTACTGCTCTTCGGCGAACAACGGAAACTCTTTCGGTTCTATGCAATTGCAACCCTTGGCGGTTAGCTCGTCATGAGTGCCGAAATAGATTTAGTCGTCATAATCGAACGTGGCTAGGCTTCCAATGGCTCGCTCAATTATCTCCCCCAGCGACGATGCCACCATGGAGTGCAGATAGAAACCTTTGCCACCACCAAAAATGGTGGATTGAATCGCACTGCCAAATGAACTCCTTCCTAATATGTCTCGGGCGATATGATCGAAATCGTAGTATTCGGTGTTGCCGGAATACATGGGCAAACCACCCGAAGTTCTGAAAAAGCTGAGGATTCGCTTGATCGGTCCACGGGGATAGTAATAAGAATGTATCTCCTCATATCCTTTACTCTCACTATGCCCCGCCTGGTACGGGAGCAACATATGGGTTGAGTTGACCGCTTTGATCTCCAATCGAAAAGACATTACAATTTCTCTTTACTTTCGCCTGACTTCCTTCTAACCTTCCTTACTTTGCAAACTTTGCAGCAAGAAATTTAAAATGAAAAACTTTGATCTACATCCCAAACATCGGAGCCAACGATTCCCCGTTTTCCACCCTGGGCATCAGGATATCCTTGACCCACACATTGTCGGGATTGATAGATAAAGCAAGCTGCAATGCCGCCATTGATTCAACTTGCTCCCCTTCAAGTGAATAGATGACGCCTTGCCATGTATAAGCTTCATCCAGACCCCAGCGCGGGAGCGAATGGTCTCCTTGTCTCGAAGTCTGGAACAAATCAACTGCGGCGTTCAACTTTTCAAGCGCCGGCTCGCTGCCGCCGCCGAACTGCGGTGGCGAAAAGAGTGAACTGATTGCGTTGATCAGCAAAAGGCGGGGATTGTCGGGCGCAAGTTCCGCACCTTTCTCAAAGGCGTCACCGCTGACTTTGGAAAGCGCCATAACTTGTTCCGGGCGCATGGGTATCAATGCGCCCGCGCAGGCCGCAGTTAGAATATGTCCTTCGGCGAAATCCGGAGTCTGCGATGTCAGTTGCGACAGCCGGTCGATACATGCCTGTAGATCATCGGCGCCTTCCGGCCCCAGCACAAGACCCTGACGATAATGGGTCATGGCCACATAATAGCTCACCAAGTCCGCGGTTGGAGCCCCAACTCCACCGTCTTGTTCACCTTGTTCACCGGCCAAGAGTTCCGACCGGATAGCGGCAATGTTCTCGATTTCGCCAAGAGAGTAAGCTTTATCCAATCTCTTGGAGATTCCAAGCAACCAGTTCTCCGACTCTTGGCTTTCCGCCGCGGCCGCCTCGGCCGCGCACAAGCCAAAGGTGAAAATCAGCGAGAGTGCGATTAATAGTCTCACGAAGATGGCCCCCCTAAATTCGATAGACTTTACTTATGCCACAGCGATTCACTCAAGTCAATCCTGATTCCCTGATAAAGGCGCGCAAGAAAGGCGCCGTGTTGCCAGGAGATTCTGCGCCTCCGCTTCGCTACGCGCAGAATGACGAAGTGGGGGCGCTTCGTTCCGCGCAGAATGACAGAGGGGGCTTCGCTACGCCTGTTGGGCGACGAGTTCGGACAACTCGTTGGCGAGCGCCTCGACGCGCTCGGCGTCCTCGCCTTCGACCATGACGCGCACGACGGGTTCGGTGCCCGATGGGCGCAGCAGCACCCGACCGTTGCCGCCGAGTTTGCGCTCGACTTTCGATACCGCGTCCCGCACCGCCGGGCGCGCGGTCGGATCGGCGCCGTCGGCGATCTGGACATTGACCATCGACTGCGGAAATTTCCGCATGCCGCGGCACAGTTCGGCCAGCGACCGATCGAAGCCGACGATCGCGGCAAGCGTCTGCAGGGCCGATACGATGCCGTCGCCGGTCGTATTGAGGTCGGTAATGATGATATGGCCCGAGGATTCACCGCCGAGGCCCCAGCCGCGCTCGGCCAGTTCCTGCATGACGTAGCGGTCGCCCACGGGGCTGCGGGCGAACGGAATTTTCAGATCGCCAAGCGCGAGTTCGAGCCCGAGGTTGCTCATCTGTGTGCCGACAACACCGCCGAACGCCAGACCCTCGCGTTGCCGGTTGCGCGCGATCGCATAGAGAATCTCGTCGCCGTCGACGATGCGGCCGCCATGGTCGACCATGATGACGCGGTCGCCGTCGCCGTCGAAGGCGATGCCGAGACCCGCGCCGGACTCCAGCACCTGGCGCACCAGGTTCTCCGGCATCGTCGAACCGCCTTCCTTGTTGATGTTCAGTCCGTTGGGAGATACGCCGATGGCGCCGACTTCCGCGCCGAGTTCCTCGAAAACATCCGGCGCGATGTGGTAGGTCGATCCATGGGCGCAATCGACGACGATCTTCAATCCGGTCAGTTTCAGGCTCGGGCCGATCGTGCTCTTGCAGAACTCGATATAGCGCCCGGCGGCGTCGCTGACCCGGGAAGCCTTGCCGATGGTTTCCGAGGGAACCGTGGTCATCTCCTTTTCGAGTTCGGCCTCGATGGCGAGTTCGATCGAGTCGGGCAATTTGGCGCCTTGCCCGGAAAAGAACTTGATGCCGTTGTCGTGGAAGGAATTGTGCGAGGCGCTGATGACGATGCCGGCCTGGGCGCGCAAGGTGCGGGTCAGATAGGCAATGGCGGGAGTTGGCATGGGGCCGAGCAGGCTGATGTCGACGCCGGCGGCGGTTATGCCCGCTTCCAGCGCCGCTTCGAACATGTAGCCCGATATGCGGGTGTCCTTGCCGATCAGAATTTTGTTGCGGCCGTTGCCGATGCCGCCGAACACTTTGCCCGCGGCCCAGCCGAGTTTCAGCATGAAATCCGGAGTGATCGGCGCGGTGCCCACCCTGCCGCGAATGCCGTCGGTTCCGAAATAGCATTTGCCGTTGCCGCCCATGTCCGTATCCGCCGAATCAGGATTCTTCCAAAAGCATTGAGTGTACTCCAATCGCGTCCACCGTGGCAGCCACATCGTGGCTGCGGATGATGCGCGCGCCGCCGTGCAAGGCGAGCATGGCGGCGGCGATGGAGCCCGGCAGCCGCTGTTCCGGCGCGCGCCCGGTGGCCGCGCCGATCATCGATTTGCGCGAGAGCCCGGCTAGCACGGGATAGCCGAATCCGGTGAATCGCCGCAGTTCGCGCAGCAATGTGAAGTTGTGTTGCGTGTTCTTGCCGAAGCCGAATCCGGGGTCGATGACGATGCGTTGCGGATCGATTCCCGCCTCGATGGCGGCGTCCGCCCGCCGGCGCAGGAAACCGGCGACTTCGGCAACCACATCCCCGTATTCCGGCTCTTCCTGCATGGTGTCCGGTTCGCCGCGCATGTGCATGAGACAGACGGCCGCATCCGTCCCCGCCGCGGCTTTGACGGCGCCGGGCCGGCGCAAGGCCCGCACGTCGTTGATCATGCCGGCGCCGGCCGCGGCAACAGCCTGCATCACCTCGGGCGAACTCGTATCGACGGAAACGATCGCGTCCAGGCGCGCGCGCAACGCTTCCACCACGGGCAACACCCGGTCCAGTTCTTCCTGGAGCGGCACTTTCCGCGCGCCGGGGCGGGTCGATTCGCCGCCGACATCGATCAGCCGGGCGCCTTCGGCAAGCATGCTTTCCGCCCGCCGCAGGGCCTTGTCGACATTTATCCTGAACTTTCCGCCGCGGGCCGCGCCGAAGCTGGCGCCGTCGTAGAAGGAATCGGGGGTCAGATTGAGAACGCCCATGCAAACCGGGCGCGACAGGTCGAGGCTGCCTTGCGCTGTGCGCAGCGTGCTGGGCCCGGGGTCAGGCCCGGGTTCAGGAGAGTGGTCGGGAACGATCAATGCTCCGCCGCGGGATCGCCTATCTTGCCCGATTGCCCGGACTTGCCCCGGGTCTTCTTCGGGGCGGATTCGGCGCTCTCGTCCGCGTCGCCGTCATCGGACCAGTCCGCCGGCGGCCGCGGCTTCTTGCGCGCCATGATGGCGTCGATCTGGCCGGTGTCGATGGTTTCGTATTCCATCAGCGCGTCTTTCATCAATTCGAGGATGTCGCGACTCTCTTCCAGGATCTCCTTCGCCCTCGCATAGCATTCGTCGACGATCCTGCGCACTTCGCGGACGATGGCGATGGCGGTATC
>JANQSV010000037.1 GCA_028279115.1 Pseudomonadales bacterium | reverse complement strand
GGAAGTGCGCGATGCCGGCGGCGTTCCTTACGGCATCCCCGCGGGCGCTTCGGAGCACAAGTTCGGCGGCCTCGGCTACGTCGGTTTTGCCGAGGAGTTGCGCGCCCAGGAAGCCGAACTCGGCTTCAGTTTCGATTACGTCATCGTTTGCGTGGTAACCGGTTCGACCCAGGCCGGCATGATCGTCGGCTTCAAGGTCGACGGCCGCGCAGGCCGGGTGATCGGCATCGACGCTTCGGCCACTGTCGACCGGACGCGCGCGCAAGTGGCGCGCATCGCCCGCGATACCGCCATGCTGGTCGAACTCGATCGGGAAATCCTCGATGAGGACATCCATATCAATCCGGACTACGCCTATCCGGCCTATGGCGTGCCCAGCGATCAAACCAGCGCCGCCATGCGGCTCGCGGCCCGCACCGAAGGCATGATTACCGACCCAGTATACGAGGGGAAATCCATGCAGGGATTGATCGGTCTAGTCGGGAAGGAATACTTTCCGACCGGCGCCAGAGTCCTCTACGCCCACCTCGGTGGCGCCCCGGCGATCAACGCTTACTCCCGATACTTCGACGGATCCCGAAAAAATAGCTGAAAGGGTTGGTGGCCTGTCCGGTCTTGCATATACTCAAGTTCGTGGACGGAAGCGCCACATGATAAGGAGGAGCGGATAGTGGACAAACAGGCTGTCAAGCAAGCTGGCAACTGGACCGCCATGACCGTTTTCGCGCTTACCGTGTTGGGTTTTTGCGGATGAGATCATTTCTGAGTTTTCTGGGGGCGGTGTTGGTTGGCCTGATTGGCGGCTCGATAGTCAATATGGGACTGGTAATAGTCGGCGGCGAGATCATTCCGCCGCCGCCCGGCGTTGACGTGACCGATCCTGACAGTTTGAGCGCCGCCGCGGGATTGCTGGGACCGCAACATTTCATATTTCCCTTCTTCGCTCACGGCGGCGGGACACTTGCTGGCTGCTTGATCGCCTGTCTGCTTGAAAAGCGGGATCCCAGGTTGGCGGCGCTGATGGTTGGCTGTTTTTTTCTGGCTGGGGGCATCATCAACGCCTTCATGATTCCCGCGCCGGCCTGGTTCCTGGTGCTGGATATCGGTTTGGCGTACACTCCCATGGCGCTGCTGGCGCTATGGATTCATCGACGATTGCAAACGGATGCAAGGAGTTCCCAATGACGGCAAAGATCGATTTTTACACCAATGCCATGTCGCGCGGTCGGATCGCGCATTGGATGCTGGAGGAACTGGGCGGACCCTATGAAACGCATTGGGTGGACTACGGCGAACCCATGAAGTCCGCCAAATATCTGCGCATCAATCCGATGGGCAAGGTTCCCGCGCTGGTGCATGACGGCGCGGCGATTACCGAATGCCCGGCAATATGCACTTTCTTGGCGGCCGAGTATCCCGACAGCGGCTTGATGCCGGAAGGGTCCGCGGCTCTGGCGAACTTCTATCGCTGGATGTTCTTTGCCGCCGGGCCGGTGGAGCAGGCGCTCGTGGCAAAGGCCATGAAATGGGAATCCGCGCCCGAAAGCAGCAGGATGCTGGGATATGGAAGTCTCGCGGACACCTTGAACGCTGTCGAGTCGGCATTGGGCAACGGTTCCTGGGTATGTGGAGATCGGTTCACGGCAGTGGATGTGTATCTCGGTTCTCATCTGAGTTGGGGCATCCAGTTCGGCACCGTCGAAGAGCGGCCGGCTTTCCGGGAGTACGCGGACCGCTGCATGCAGCGCGAAGCCTGGCAACGGGCGAACGAGATCAACGAAAAGCGAATTGCCGAAACGCAACAGCAGCCGCCTGCCGCTTCGTAGAGCATGAGCAGAGGACTGGCGGTTCTCATTGTGGCAATCAACCGGGTGCGGAAAGCCCCCACCAAATCCGCTTCGCGGATTTGACTCCCCCAGAGGGGGAGGGGGAAACGGGTGTGCCGCTTCGTTTCGGTTACACTCCCCTTTCAAGAGCAGTCAATTTCACGGAGACCCGCCACTGTCCCGCATCATCTATTTGTTACACTCCCTCCTCAGGGGCGGTCAATTTCACGGAGTGAAATTGGTGGCCGGGTTGGGAGTGATCGAACCCGAACAATTGCAGGGGCGAGGCATGCCTCGCCCGCGAACCTTTCCGCGAACCATTGAGGTCCGACCATGGATAAATTTGACAAAGACGGCGTAAGACTACCGATCAAGATCGATTCCACCTCGAACGGCGAGTTCGAGCCGGTTCCCCTTTCCTCCACCAATGAGCGGGCGAATCGTCTGGCGCTGGAAAGGGCGGGCGAGTTGTCCAAACGCAAGGGGCAGACCCGCCGCAAATTCCTCGTTTCGGCCTGCGGCGCGGCGAGTACGCTGATGGCCATGAACACCGCCAACGCCTTTGCCGGCAAGCGCGGCGGATTTTTCGAATTGCGCGACGAAAGCGCCCTGGATGAAGCCTCGGCATTGGCCGAAGTCGGCGGCGACGAGTTCATTTTCGACGTGCA
>JANQSV010000260.1 GCA_028279115.1 Pseudomonadales bacterium | reverse complement strand
GGGGCCGAAGCGTACAGGGGTGGAGGCAAGCGTTTATGAAGCGCAGCTTCATGCGCAGCCGGAACGACGCCAAGCTGTGCTTGGCGGCTGGGCCGTATTAACAGCGTCCGCTAAACCCCACGCCAACCGCCGGCGACGGATCGAAGCCGCATTAGTGTACAATTCGCGGTTTTCCAGCAGTTTGGCGCAAAATGTCCGGGAACAGCATAGGCAAATTGTTCACCGTAACCAGTTTCGGCGAAAGTCACGGGCTGGCGCTGGGCTGCGTCGTGGACGGCTGTCCGCCCGGAATGGAATTGTGCGAAGCCGACATGCAGCGGGATCTGGATCGGCGCAAACCCGGCAAGTCGCGTTATACCACTCAGCGCAGGGAAGACGACAAGGTGAAGATTCTGTCCGGCGTATTCGAAGGCAGAACCACCGGCACACCAATCGGCCTCATCATTGAAAACATCGATCAACGGCCAAGGGAATACAGCAATATCAAAGAGTTATATCGCCCTTCTCATGCGGATTATACTTATGACAGGAAATATGGTTTCAGGGATTATCGAGGCGGCGGTCGTGCCTCCGCGCGTGAAACCGCCATGCGCGTCGCGGCGGGAGCAATCGCAAAAAAATACCTGGCCGAACAGTGTGGCGTCGGCATTCGCGGCTATCTGAGCCAGCTCGGGCCGATTGAGGTCGAAAAGATCGATTTCGACGAGATTGAGAACAACCCGTTCTTTTGTCCGGATGCGGACAAGGTGGCGGCGATGGAGGAATATATCGTCGCATTGCGCGAGCAAGGCGATTCCATCGGCGCCCGCATTTGCGTGAGCGCCAGTGGCGTACCCGCGGGTCTCGGGGAGCCCGTGTTCGACCGGCTCGACGCCGATCTCGCCAAGGCGCTGATGAGCATCAACGCGGTCAAGGGCGTGGAAATCGGCGCCGGCTTCGCGTCCGTAACCCAGAAGAGCAGCGAGCATCGCGACGAGATCACGCCGGACGGTTTTCTCGGCAACAATGCCGGCGGCATCCTCGGAGGGATTTCCAGTGGCCAGGATATCCTGGCGCAGATCGCCCTGAAGCCGACATCGAGCATCCGGATTCCCGGCAGGACGATTACCGTGGCCGGGGAACCGGCGGAAGTGGCGACCACGGGCCGCCACGACCCTTGCGTGGGGATTCGCGCAACACCCATCGCCGAGGCGATGGTGGCGCTCGTATTGATGGATCATCTGATGCGCAATCGGGCGCAATGCGGGTGAGGCCCGGTCGGCGCAGCCGACAAAGAGCTAAGCTCTTTGAAGGGTGAAGACAAGCGTTTGCGAAGCGCGGCTTCGCGCGCAGTCTGAACGACGCCGAGCTGTGCTTGGCGGTCGGACGAACGGCTCGCCATGGATGGCGGGACCGGGGGTAATCGAAGCCACCAAAATCTCGCCAGGGATGGCATGTGCAACCTGTTAGAATCCCCAAAAGATTCTGCGGCAAAATGGCGGGATTGCCATTTTGGACAGCGCGCGGAATGGCGGGGTGGGAATAACTTGACGGAAACGGCAAACATGACTGGAAAGACGCTTTACGACAAGATCTGGGATGCGCATCTGGTCAAGCAGCGCGCCGACGGCGCCGCGCTGATCTATATCGACCTGCATCTCATTCATGAAGTTACCTCGCCCCAGGCTTTCGAGGGGCTGCGTCTGGCCGGCAGAAAGCCCTGGCGCAAAGGCGCCAATCTGGCCACGCCGGACCACAATATTCCGACTACCGTCGAAGAACGGAAGCAGGGCCTGTCCGGCATCAAGGATCCGGTTTCCAAGTTGCAGGTCGCCACGCTCGATGAGAACTGCCGCGAATTCGGCATCACCGAACTCGGCATGAACGACCGCCGCCAGGGCATCGTTCACGTGGTCGGGCCCGAGCAGGGCGCAACGATGCCCGGCATGACCATCGTCTGCGGCGATTCGCATACTTCGACCCATGGCGCCCTCGGCGCCCTGGCCCATGGCATCGGCACTTCAGAGGTCGAGCACGTGCTCGCCACGCAATGTCTGCTGCAGAAAAAAATGAAGAACATGCTCGTGCGCGTCGACGGCAGGCTCGGCCTCGGCGTGACCGCGAAAGACGTGGTGCTCGCGGTCATCGGCCGGATCGGGACCGCGGGCGGCACGGGTTACACCATCGAATACGCCGGCGAAGTCATCCGCGATCTGAGCATCGAGGGCCGCATGACCGTCTGCAACATGACGATCGAAGCCGGCGCCCGGGCGGGGCTGATCGCGGTGGACGAGAAGACCCTGGACTATGTCAAGGGCCGGCCTTTCGCTCCGACGGGCGAGATGTGGGAGCGCGCCGCCGCCGTCTGGCGCGGCTTGACGAGCGATGAGGACGCGCATTTCGACAAGATCGTGGAATTGCGCGGCGAGGATATCGAACCCCAGGTGACCTGGGGCACATCTCCGGAAATGGTGGCGCCGGTAAACTCCGCCATTCCCATGCCGGAAGCGGAGGCCGATGCCGCCAGGCGCGGCAATATGGAACAGGCGCTGGCGTACATGGAGCTTGAACCCGGTACGGCCATCGGCGACATCCGGCTCGATTACGTCTTCATCGGCTCCTGCACCAATTCCCGGATCGAGGATCTGCGCGAAGCGGCCAGGGTCGTCGAAGGCAGGCGCATCGCCGACAATATCGAATGCGCGCTGGTCGTCCCGGGCTCGGGGCTGGTCAAGGAACAGGCCGAGGCCGAAGGCCTGGACCGGATTTTCACCGCCGCGGGCATGGAATGGCGCGAACCCGGCTGTTCGATGTGCCTGGCGATGAACGCCGATCAATTGCCCGCCGGCAAGCATTGCGCTTCCACTTCGAACCGCAATTTCGAGGGTCGCCAGGGCCGGGGCGGACGCACCCACCTGGTCAGCCCGGCGATGGCGGCCGCCGCGGCGGTCCACGGCCGATTCGTGGATGTGCGGGGTTCGTTGTCATGAAGGCATTCATAGTTGAAGAAGGATTGGTAATGCCCCTGGATCGGGCAAACGTGGATACGGATTACATCATTCCGAAACAGTTCCTGAAGTCGATCCGCCGCAGCGGGTTCGGCGCCAACCTGTTCGATGAGCATCGCTATCTCGATGCCGGAGAGCCGGACGGGGACAACGGCAAGCGGCGGCTGAATCCGGATTTCGTGCTGAACCAGCCGCGTTACCGGGGCGCCTCGGTTCTGCTCGCGCGAGACAATTTCGGCTGCGGTTCGAGCCGGGAGCACGCTCCCTGGGCGCTCGGCGATTATGGTTTCCGTGCGGTAATCGCGCCGAGTTTTGCCGACATTTTTTTCAATAATTGTTTCAAGAATGGAATATTACCCATTGTTTTGGATAGAAATATTGTTGACGAACTCTTTCGGGAAACCGAGGCCGCGCCAGGTTATCGGCTGCGGATCGATCTGCCCGGGCAGATCATCGTCAGGCCCGACGGCGGCGAGGTGGGATTCGAAGTCGACGAATTCGGCAAGCATTGTCTGTTGGACGGGCTCGACGATATCGGCATTGCCCTGGAAGATGAGGCGGCAATCCGCACGTTCGAGCAGGGCTGGCGAGAGCGGTCGCCCTGGTATTTTCTCTCTGGCGGTCAATAGCGATGAAGAAGTGCAACATTGCCGTGGTCGGCGCCACCGGCGCCGTCGGCGAAAGCTTGTTGAGCATTCTCGCGGAACGCAAGTTTCCGGTGGAGCACCTCTACGCCTTGGCCAGCGAGCGCTCGGCAGGCTCGAGCGTGATGTTCGGCAACAGGCCGATAACGGTGGAAAACCTCGCCGACTTTGATTTCGGCAAGGTCGAGATCGGGCTTTTTTCCGCCGGCGGCTCGATCTCGGAGGAATTCGCCCCGAAAGCCGCCGACGCCGGCTGTGTCGTGGTCGACAATACTTCGTGTTTTCGTTACGAGGACGATATCCCGCTGGTGGTGACCGAGGTCAATCCGCAATGCCTTGCCGACTACCGCAACCGCAATATCATCGCCAATCCGAACTGCTCGACCATGCAGATGGTCGTGGCCCTGAAACCCATTCACGATGCGGCGGGTATCCGCAGAATCAGCGTCGCCACCTACCAGGCGGTTTCCGGTGCTGGACGCGCGGCGGTGGAGGAACTGGCGCGGCAGACCGCGGCGCTGCTTAACGGCCGGCCGCCGGAAGCCGAAGTGTTTCCAAGCCAGATCGCATTTAACGCCCTGCCGCATATCGACAAGTTCCTGGACAACGGCTATACCCGGGAAGAAATGAAGATGGACTGGGAGACACGCAAGATTCTCGGTGACGATTCGATCCGCGTCAGCGCCACCTGCGTGCGCATTCCCGTGTTCTACGGACATTCGGAAGCGGTGCAGATCGAGACTGAAAGACCGATTTCGGCGGCGGAAGCGCGGGATCTGCTGCTTGCGGCCCCTGGCGTGAGTGTGATCGACGATCCCGATTCGAATGAATATCCGACCCCGGTCGAACATGCCGCGGCCACCGATCCGGTCTTTGTCGGTCGCATCCGGGAAGACATTTCGATGGAAAACGGTATCAATCTGTGGATCGTGGCCGACAATATCCGCAAGGGCGCGGCGCTGAATACGGTACAGATCGCCGAACTGTTGCTTGGAGAATACTTATCGTGAATACTGCCAATATTGCGATAAGCGGTATCCGTGCCGCATGGCGGAGCGGGTTCTGACGTTGAAAAGATTTCCGACGTTTGTTCTTGCCGGCTTGCTGCTGGCGTCAACGGCGAATCCCGCCGGCGCCGTCGGCCTCGGCGTACTTGAGGTGGAATCGGGCCCGGGCGATCCCTTGCGCGCGCGGATTCCGCTGATCGATCTCGGCGGTGTGCGGCCCACCGAACTGGATATCGCAATAGCCTCGGTTGCCGACTATCGGCAAGCGAACGCGACTCGTTACGAAATTCTTTCCAGCATCAGTTTGCATGTCGAAACCGGTTCGGACGGCGCCTGGGTCGTATTGACCACGGAGCAGCCGATACCCGAATCGAGTTCGACAATAATTCTCGATACCACCTGGCCCGGCGGACGCATTCTCAGTCAGCATTTGCTGCGAATCGACGCGCCGCCGCCGTCTTATATCGCTCCCGCGGCGCCATCGGAAGAGACGTCGACCGGCGGCGAGTTGTCCGGCGCCGGCAGGCAAACCATTCGCCCGGTTTCCGGCGACAGCCTCTGGCGCATCGCCGAGCGTCTGGCGGGGCCAAACCCGGAAAATCTCAATCGGACCATGCTCGCCTTGCACCGGTTGAATCCCGAAGCTTTCATCGGCGGCGACATCGACCGCCTGCGCGCGGACGTCGAGTTGCGTGTGCCGGATATGGACGAAGTCAGTGCGCCTGGCCAAAGCGCGGCGCGGGACGAGATTGCCTGGCAGCCGGCGGGGGGAGACGCGCGGCGGCTCCAGCCGATTGCGGCGCCGGCGCCCGCGGCAGACCGGGACGGCGGTCAGCCTGCCGTTCAATTGAGTCTGCTTGTGCAAGACAGCGGAGATGACGGTCGGGCCGGCGGCGATGAACTGGATCGGCGCATAGCCGAACTGGAAAACCAGTTGGCCCTGACGGAGGAAGAAGCCGACCGGGTTCGCGTCGAGCAGGAAGAATTGCGCGCGCGCCTCGACGATCTTGACGAACAGATTGCCGTGGCGCGGCAAATCATCGAGTTGCAGGAACAGGAATTGGCTCAATTGCAGGCTTCGCTGGCCGCGCGGGCCGAGGAGCGGGCGCGGCGGGAAGCCGGGCGGTCAGCCGAGGCCGACGCTGAAGCCGCCGCTGGGGACGAAGCGCGGGCGGCTGCGGATTTTCCGGAGAGTCTGCTGGAAAATCCGGCCTATCTTGTCATCGGCGCCGCGATCTTGGTGCTGGCGCTCGCGCTCGCGATAGTGCCGATGTCGCGCGGCAACCGCCGGGACGATGACGAACGGGAAGAGACCTTTGCCGTCATCGGCGGTGAGGACACTTCGGGGCGTGGCGAGACAGGCGAGGATTCGGATGGCGGTTACGGCGAAGAGAGCATGGAAGAAAAAGCCCCGCCCGAGCTCGGCGAAGACACGGCGGACGCTCCGCTTGCGAAAAACCAGCTCTATGGGGAAGGTCGGCCCGAATCTGGCGCCGAATTCGCAATCGAAGCCGAAGCCGAAGCCGAAACTGAGGAAAGCTCTTGGACCGATGCAATCGAAACGGACGAAACGGACGCGGACCGCGACAAGGAGGAAGTGATCGCCGAGCAACTCAATCTGGCCTATTCCGTCTACAGAATGGGAGATACGGAGAAGGCGCGCGGGATTCTGGAAAACGTCATCCGCACCGGCAACGACTGGCACGTCAGCGAAGCCAGGCAACTGCTGGCGATTATCGCCGAATCGGGATGAACCATGCCGGCAAGCGGGAAGCGCTTCGCCTTGCGCATCGAGTACGACGGCTCGGCGTTCGGCGGCTGGCAAAAACAGTCTTCGCCTGAAGTTCCCACCGTGCAAGCCAGTCTCGAGGCGGCCATCGGCAAGATAGCCGACTCGCCCGTCAAACTCGTTTGCGCGGGCAGAACCGACGCCGGAGTGCATGCGACAAGCCAGATCGCCCATTTCGAAAATCCGGTGGACCGAGGTGAACGCGCTTGGAGCGTGGGTGTCAACAGCTTGCTGCCGCCTTCTGTCAGAGTTCATGAAGTATTCTCTGTAACCATTAATTTCAGCGCTAGATTTTCTGCCTTATTCCGGCGATATGTCTACATTCTATATGGCGGAACGATCGATTCGGTCCTGCTCGCCGGACATGCGGTGCGAGAGCCCGGCAAGCTCGATGTGGAAGCCATGCGGAAAGGCGCCCGGCACTTGCTCGGGGAGCTGGATTTCAGCAGCTTCCAAGCTGCTGGCTGTCAGTCGAAATCGCCGTTTCGCGAGGTAAGGTATGTGGATGTATATGCGCAGCGAGAATTCGTCGTGATCGACATTTGCGCCAACGCTTTCCTGCAACACATGGTGCGCAATATCGCCGGCTCCCTGCTGGAAGTGGGCCGGGGCGAACGCGAGCCGGACTGGATCCGTGAAATTCTGCTGGCAAAAGACCGAAAAGCGGCCGGCGTGACAGCACCGCCGGAAGGTCTGTATCTCGTCGCCGTCAGCTATCCGGAAGATTGCGGAATTCCGGCGCGCGCCATCGCGCCACCGATTCTCGACCGCCTGCCGGACGCCGGGTAACAGGTTTTTGCTAACATATGCCGTTTTTGGCGACGAGATCCTGCGACAAAATGGCAGGATTGCCATTTTGGACGGCGCGTAGCGCCGCCCAGGCGGGGCGAGGGGCAAGGACGCCCCGAATCACTACGCGCAGGATGACCGTTTCCCTCACCGTCATTCTGCGACTTCGCTTCGCTGCGCGCAGAATGACGG
>JANQSV010000013.1 GCA_028279115.1 Pseudomonadales bacterium | reverse complement strand
TGGCCGCAGCACAGACTTCGCAACGGCTACAGCGGAGAACCTCCAGGAACGCCGCAGTGCTACGACGAAGTGCTCACCGTGACCGCCGGGCTCATGAGTCCCTATCCTCCGGGCATCGAGCTGCCTGAACTCGACAGCCGTTTGAGCTGTACGGACCTGTGGCCGCCGGTGCTGGCGGGCGACGATGCGGAACCCGTGGGCAAGTGGACGATCGTCGAGCGCAATGACGGCACCCGGCAATGGGCATTCGATGAGCAGCCCCTGTATACGTCCGTTCGCGACGAGCGGCCCGGCGACGTGATCGGCGGCACGACGCGGCGTTACGGCGGTGACTCTCCGGCTTATCGCGTGCCCGTCGGGCCGCCTGCGCTGCTTCCTCCCGGCTTTGCCGTCAGGTCGACTTCGATCGGCCGCATGCTCACCACGGACAGGAACGACGCGGTCTACGCATACGGCGGCGACACCGCGACGACAACGAATTGCCATGGCGTCTGCCTGGTCAACTGGAATCCGGTTCTCGCCCCGAACCTGGCCCGCGCCCAGGGTGAATGGTCCCTGCTGGAGCGTTCACCGGGGGTACGCCAGTGGATCTTCAGAGGCCAGCCGCTGTATACCCATGTTCTGGACACAGGATCCTGGAGTCAGCAAGGCAGCGATGTCGCCATGTGGGAAAACGTGTTTACACAAAAGGCGCCGGCTTACCCGCCAGGTTTTGCCGTGCAATCCACCATTGCCGGAGACGTGCTGGCGGATGCCGGCGGCAGGACGATCTACGTCTACCGTTGCGGCGAGGATTCCGCGGATCAGCTTGCTTGCGACCATCCGGAAGACACCCAGGTATACAGGCTCGCCATGTGTGGCGGCGGCAGCTTTGAGAAGTGCCTGGAACATTGGCCCTACGTCATCGCGGGAGCCGATGAAAAGAGCGTCAATCGCAGTTGGCGCATTCTGTCCATCGATCCGAAAACCGGTCGATCGGCGGGCGACGGCGAACCGGGAGCATTGAGAGTCTGGTCCTGGCGCGGCAGACCGGTGTACCTGTTCGCCGGGGACAGGCTTCCCGGTGACGTACACGGTGACGGCACCGGGGAATGGAGAGGCCAGCGCAACGGCCTGAAAGCGTTCTGGCTGCGCGATGACTTCATGGATGGAATACTCTGATGGGCCGGTTGCCGCTGTTCATTACAAGTCTGGCAAGCCTGCTGGCGATCGCCTGCTCCGGCGCGCAGGCCGATGACGGTCGTATACGCGACGGCACGATCGCCTATGTGATGACCGATCTGTTCTGGTCGGTTTATCAGACAGCGGACGGGAGCCGGGAATGTCCCCGCGGCTTCAACGACGGACCGCGCGAACAATTCGAACAATTGTTTCCCGCCCATGAAATTCTCACGGTTGAAGAGACCCAACTCAGGCAGGAAATCGAAACCTGGCATCCGACTACCGAGCCGGACGGATTCGAGTTTCTTGAAGTGGAAGGCGAGCTTTCCTGGGGTCTGAATCTGGATGGGGCAGTCGGGCCGAACGACTTCACTCATCCCGATGGCGCCCCCGGCATCGACAATGAAGTGTATCGCGCCGTCGGTTGCATCATCGGTTTCCGCGGACCGGACGGCGTCGAGTTCATTTTCCAGAACAAGGCCATACTCGATCGCGTATACAACCGGATGATGATTGAACTTACCGGCGTCGACGATCTTGAGAACGACGATTCCGTAACGCTTACCTGGTACCGCGGAATGGATCGACTGTTGACCGACGCTACCGGACAGAAGGTCATGCCCGGCGGTACGCAAAGAGTCGACAGGCGCTGGGGCGAAAGCCTGATCCGCCAGACCCGGGGCAAGATCGTCGATTCGGTATTCACCAGCGACCCCGTTGACGAACTGGTGATCCCCTGGATGAATCTGAATGTCCCGTCGATTCATCTCTTTCGCGACGCGCGATTGCAGCTTGATTTGACAAGCGACGGCGCAACCGGACTGCTGGCCGGCTATGCCGATGTGGAAACCTGGTACTATCAGCTCATTCGAAACGATTCAACGCACCATTTGAGCAATGGGCAAATATCCGGCATCTCGCTTTACAAGGCGCTGCGCCGTCTGGCCGACGCGCATCCCGATCCGGAAACCGGCGACAATACGGCGATTTCAACCGCGCTGGATGTCAAGATGACACAGGTTTTTATTGCTCACTCAAGCAAGGAAGAAGTGACGAGCGCTCCCTCCAATCCTCCAAGACGAAGTAGGTATGCATATGAACAGAATTAGCGGCGGAAGCCTGTTTCTGGCCCTGACGATTCTCGCCGGCTGCGCCAGTCCTCCACCGCCGGCGGTAGGCATGTGGAGCGTGGACATGGACACTCCTCTTGGCGTGATCCCGGCTACATTGACTCTGAATGAAGACGGCACCGGCAGCATGGTGAACGCCAATCTCGGCGACGCGCCGGTCTCCGACGTCGTTTACGACGGCCCGAATGTTACATTCACCGCCGAAATCGACGCCCAGGGACAGGCCGTGATGCTCGATTTCAGCGGCTCGGTGGAAGGGGATGCGATCAAGGGTTCGTTCGGCTCCGACTTCGGCGATATCGCGGTTTCCGGCACACGCCAATAAAGCCCGGTTGTCCGGAAGCCAATACTCTCCCTCTGGGAGAGTCAAAACCGCGCAGCGGTTTTGGTGAGGGTGCGCATACGGCCACATTCAGCCAAAATTGGAAAGTTGTTACGGACTGGCGCCTTCCGGTCGATTCACACAGCTTCAGAAACTGTCCGGACTGGCGCTGTCCCAATCGCGCCTGAACCGCTCCGGCCCTTCGCCGTCCGCCAGCAGTTGTCCGGGCAGCAGCGGGCAATTGATGTCCGCATATGTGTGTACGCCGTCGCCGCGGCGGATGAACAGGTGTCCGGGCCCGAGTTCGTCGGGGTTGTGCAATCCCATCGCGCCGCATAATTCGAGAAAGGCTTCCACCGTCGCGCGCTGGAAGCGATAGACTCTTTTCGCCTTTTCCTCGACCTTGATGGCTCTGGCGAGCGCCTTGTCCTGAGTCGTGACCCCGGTTGGGCAGCGATTGGTATTGCAGGCCCGGGCCTGGATGCAGCCGAGCGCGAGCATCATCGAACGCGCGGCGTTGACCGTGTCCGCCCCGAGGGCGATCTTTTCCAGCATGTCGAAACCGGTCGCCGTGATGCCGGAGCTGATTACCCGGATGTCTTTCCTCAGATCCGCTCCCAGCAGAATCTGGCTGACGAACCAGGTCGCCTCCAGACAGGGTGCGCCAAGCCGGTTGGTGAATTCCACCGGCGCCGCGCCGGTGCCGCCTTCGGCGCCGTCGACGGTAATGAAGTCCGGCAGAATCCCGGTTCGCAGCATCGCCTTGATGATGGCGCTGAATTCGCCCGGCTTGCCGAGCGCAAGCTTGAAGCCCACGGGTTTGCCGCCGCCGAGTTCGCGCAGCCGCTGCACGAATTCGAGCAATCCCGCCGGCGTGTCGAATTCGGGATGCCGCGGCGGCGACAGCACGGTCTTGCCGACTTCCACCAGGCGGATTTTGGCGATTTCCCCGGTTACCTTCACCCCCGGAAGCACGCCGCCGTGAGAAGGCTTGGCGCCTTGGGACAACTTCAGCTCGATCATCTTGACCTGATCCAGGTTGGCGCGCTCGGCGAACGCTCCGGAATCGAACCTGCCGTTCTGCCGGCGGCAGCCGAAATAGCCCGTGCCGATCTGCCAGATCAGATCGCCGTTGTGTTTCATATGATATGGGCTGATGCCGCCTTCGCCGGTGTTATGGGCAAAGCCGCCGAGTTCGGCGCCCTTGTTCAGCGCCATGACCGCGTTGGCGCTCAAGGCGCCGAAACTCATCGCGGAAATGTTGAGCCGCGAGGCGCTGTAGGGTTGTTCGCATTGCCGGCCGCCGAACCGCACCCGGCAATCGCATTCCTCGAGCTGTGTGGGCCTGAGCGAGTGCTGCAAGCTGCGGTAACCGTCTTCGAGCAGATTCCGCTTCGTGCCGAAAGGAATCGTGTCGGTCATGTCCTTGGCGCGGGAGTAGACGATATCGCGGCGTTCGCGGCTGAACGGGCGTTCGTCCAGGTCGTTGGAGATGAAATACTGCCGGATTTCAGGGCGGAACGACTCCAGCAAGTAGCGGATATTGGCCAGCACCGGATAGTTCCGGCGCAAGTTGCTGGCGCTGAAGAAATATTCGCAGGTGCCCACAACCGTCCAGGTCAACAGCAGCAGGAACAGCGCGAGTTGCAAAGGCGCCGAGCCGACCGCGGCCCAGGCCGGGGAAATTTCATCCATGCTCAGCAGCAGCCAGAGGAGGCTCAACGGCATGAACAGGAAGGCGATCAGCAGGTAGGCGCGGGCGACAGGTGTCATGGCGGCTCTCCTTTCGCTGGCGAGTGAATCCTGCGACTACGCGCAGGATGACATTTTTTGCGCAGGATGCCCAATTCCCCATCCCCTCATTCTGCGCGTAGCGAAGTGACTCGGAGCATTCATGCCTCTCGCCTCTGCGGGGCGGCGCCAAGCGCCGTCCAAAATGGCAATTCTGCCATTTTGTCGCAGAATCCACCGATGGAACTATCCGAGCGGCGCGGACAGGATAGAATCCCTCTACGCGGACAGTCTACGCGGGTTGCGGCCAGTGTTCACCAATTCATGAGTCAGCGTTCCATTCTCATCCTCGGCGGCGCCCGTTCGGGCAAGAGCCGGCACGCCATGCGGCTGGCGGAAGAAAAGGCGGAAAATCCCGTGCTGATCGCCACCGCCGTTGCGGGAGACGGGGAAATGCGGCAACGCATAGCGCGTCATCGCCGCGACCGGGGGGCGAACTGGACCACGGTGGAAGAGCCGCTCGAACTGGCCGCGGCGATCGAAAGGCGGGCGCCCGGAACCGTCGCGGTGGTGGACTGCCTGACGTTATGGATGTCGAATCTGCTGCATGAGGAGAGGGACTGCGAGGCCGAGGTGAAGCGACTGCTGGAGGTTGTCGAAAACTCTCCGTCCGAACTCATCCTCGTATCCAACGAAGTCGGTCTCGGCATCGTTCCCGCAACACGGCTCGGACGCAGATTCCGGGATGAACAGGGAAGCTTGAACCAGCGTCTCGCCGAAGTCGCCGGTGAGGTCGTTTTTCTCGCCGCGGGTCTGCCATTGCCCCTGAAAAGCTGATCAGTCCCCCTCATTTGGAAGGCATGCTTCAAATTGACAACACTCCCTTCCGGGAGTAGCCTTGAACGGGTAACAAGAACAAATCGTATAACGATTCAAGGTGAGGTTATCGTCATGGAAAAGATACTTAGCTCGTCCTTGTTCGTCTCCATTGTATTTCTGGCATCCTTCACCGCTGAAACCGCCCAGGCCCAGCCTGTCGGCCAGGCGGCTGAAGACGTGGAAGAAATTCTCGTCGTCGGATCCCGCCGCAGGGACCGCTCGGCCGACGATTCTCCAGTTCCGGTGGATGTCATTAGTGGAGACGACTTTCTGGCCCAGGGCGACAGCGACATGGATTCGCTGCTCGCGGCACTGGTGCCTTCCTATAATGTCGCACAGGAGCCCATCTCCGACGCGGCCACATTCATCCGCCCCGCGACCTTGCGCTCGCTGCCGCCCGACGCCACCCTGGTGCTCGTCAACGGCAAACGCCGCCATCGCGCCGCGGTGATCGCGCTGCTCGGCGCCGGAATTTCCGGGGGTTCCCAGGGTCCCGATCTCTCGGCGATTCCGGCGATCGCGCTGGACCGGCTCGAAGTGCTGCGCGACGGCGCCTCGGCGCAATACGGCTCCGACGCGATCGCCGGCATCATGAATTTCGTGCTCAAGGAAGACGATTCCGGCTTCACCCTCGACACCAAGTACGGCAGTTATTTCGAGGGCGACGGCGATGCCGTCACGGTGGCGGGCAATGCGGGATTCGCGCTGACCGACGCCGGGTTCGCCAACATCAGTTTCGAGTTCAAGGAATCCGGCCCGACCAGCCGCAGCGCCCAGCGCGGCGACGCCCAGGCTCTGATCAACGCCGGCAACAGTCATGTGCGGCAGCCAGCGGCGCAGATCTGGGGCGCGCCGGAGATTTCCGACGACTTCAAGGTTTTCGGCAATTTCGGCATCGAGCTCGGCAACGACAGTGAAGCCTACATGTTCGGCAACTGGGCCGAACGGCAGGTGGAAGGGGGATTCTATTATCGCAATCCCCATACCCGCGGCGGCGTGTTCCGCGGGCCGGTGCTCGACGCGAACCGGAGAGCGGTTTTCATCAGAAACGACGACGGCGAACTGGAGTCTCCGGGGCAGGGCAATCTGGACGACGGATCCGCGCTGTTTTACGGCGATGGCTCGCCGGTCATGGCCCTGGACGGGGTTGCCCGCACTGTCAAGGTGGCCGATCTTACGGGCGATATGTCCGGAAATTGTCCGGCGGTCAGGATTCGGAACTACGTGGCCGATCCCAATGCGCTCGCGGCCATCGCCAACAACCCGGACTGCTATTCCCTGATCGAGAAGTTCCCCGGAGGCTTTACGCCGCAATTCGGCGGCTATGTCGATGACATCAGCTTGGCCGGCGGCGTTCGCGGCGAACTCGATTCGGGCTGGTATTACGACATCAGCGCGTCGGCCGGCCAGAGCGCGGCGGATTTCTATATCTACAACACCATCAACCCGCAATTGCTGTCCCAGCGCAACGGCATTCCCACATATTACGACGCCGGCGCCTATATCGAAACCGACCGGGTCGTGAACTTCGATCTGTCGAGACAGTTCTTTCCAGCCGCAGTTGACAGCGTGAACGTGGCGGTGGGCGTGGAGTATCGCGACGAGACTTTTCGCATCCGCAACGGCGAGCCCAACTCGTTCTTCATCGATCCAAATCTGGCCGCCCAGGGATTCGGCGTGGGCTCAAACGGCTTTCCGGGATTCCAGCCGGGCGATGCCGGCGAGAATACCGTGCGCGCCTGGGGCGCCTATGTCGATGTCGAGTCGAACGCGAACGAATACCTGTTGCTCGGCGGCGCCTTGCGTTACGAGAAATACACGGATTTCGGCAACACGCTCGACGGCAAGATCGTGGTCAGAATTCAGTTGGCCGACAACGTGGCCATTCGCGGCGCGGTCAGCACCGGCTTTCGCGTACCCACGGCGGGACAGGCGAACCTGCGCAACGTGACCACCGAGTTCTCCAACGGCATGCTTGCCGACATCGCGACCCTGCCGCCGACCAATCCCATCGCGATCCAGAAAGGCGCCACGGCGCTGACGCCGGAAGAATCGGTCAATACCACGCTGGGCCTGGTGTTCTCCGCCGGTGGCTGGGATGTGACGCTGGATTACTACAATATCGAGATTTCCGACCGCATCTCCTTTACCAGCCGCTTCGATCTGACTGCGCAGGATATCGAATCCTTGCTGGCCGCCGGAGTTTCCGACGCGAGCAGTTTCGCTTCGGTGCGATTCTTCTCCAACGAGCAGACGGTGGAAGCCTCGGGCATCGATCTGGTCGCAAGCGTTCCCTTCGAGTTGGGCCGGGGAGATTCGACCTTTACCCTGGTCGCGAACTGGTCGGATATCGAGTTGACCGCCTTCAATCCGGACTTCACCAGCGACAATCGCAGATTGCAGATCGAACGCGGACGTCCCGACAGCCGTTATACGGCTACCTGGACCTACGAGCAAGGCCCCTGGCGTTTCATGACCCGGGCGCGCTACTATGGCGAGTATTACGATGCGCCGACGAATGACGCCAGCGTTTCGTTCTATCCCGAACCGGCACTGTTGTTCGATGTCGAAGCGGGATACGAAGTGAACGATTCGCTGTCTCTGCTGTTCGGGCTGCAAAACGCCTTCGACGAATATCCGATGGTCAACCCTCATGGCGAAGTGGCGGGTCTGGTCTATCCGGAACAATCGCCGTTCGGCTTCAACGGCGGCTTCTACTATCTGCGGGCCACTTGGAACGCGTTCTGATGCTTTCCGGAATTGGCGTTCTGCTGGCCGCGCCGGTCTACAGCGTGGCCAGCAGGCCGAGGTAGACGCCGAGTTCGCTGAATTGCTGGGTTGCCCCGAGGCAATCCCCGGTATAGCCGCGCAATTTGCGTTCATAGAGAAGCCGGCTGGCGCCATGACCCAGCAACAGGCCGGCAATTCCGGCAAATAGCGCGCTTGCGGGGATGGCTGCCGCGGCGAGAGCGAACACCGCCGCGACGGTCAACACGGACTTGATCACGCCGGCGGCATCGATACCCCTTGCCGTCGGCTTCGCATCCGGCTCGCTTCCCGCATAGGAACTGCTCGCCACCACGCAGACGGTCGAAAACCGGCTGCCTGAGTGCGCCGCAAGCAGGCTCATGGGCAGCAATTCGCCGGGCAACGCCAGCAACGCGGCGGCCTTGACGCCCAATGCCGAAATCAGCGCCACGGCGCCATACGCGCCGATGCGGCTGTCCCGCATGATGGAGAGGCTTGCGGCGGCGTCCCTGCCGCCGAGTCCGTCCATGGTATCGGCGAGACCGTCTTCGTGAAAGGCGCCTGTCAGCAGGAGGCCGGCGAGCATGGACAGCAGCACCGCGATCGATGCCGGGAAGACCAGTAGCGCCCCCCACCAGACCGCCGCCGCAAACAAACCGACGCCGGCGCCGGTCAAGGCGTAATAGCCGATCGCGTTTTTTTGCCGTTCTTCGTTGAAAACAAGCAATGCCGGAATCGGCACGCGAGTGAGCATCTGGACCGCGAACAGCAAGGCGGAGAGTTCTTCGCCCAGTTTTTTACTCAGAAGATTCATGTCAACTTGCCGCTCACGCCCGCTTCCTCGAACGAGGCCATGCCGGTGAGAACGGACGCCGCGGCGCGCAGCAGCGGCCAGGCGAGCAGGGCGCCGGTGCCCTCGCCGAGACGCAGGCCGAGTTGCAGCAGCGGTTCCGCCTGCAAGGCGTCGAGTATCAGGGCATGACCCGGCTCGGCGCCGAGATGGGAGAACACGAGCCGGGAACGGCAGCCGGGGTCGATTTGCAAGGCCGCAAGCGCGGCGGCGGTGGCGATGAAACCGTCAACGAGGACGATGCGGCGGGACTCCGCCGCGCCCAGCATGGCGCCGGCCAACATGGCGATTTCGAAGCCGCCGTATTCCGCGAGCGCATCGACGGGTGCGAGTTTGCCGGCCGTGCGCGCCGCGGCCCGCGAAAGAATTTCCCGCTTGCGTTCGACGCCGCCGGCATCGAGACCCGCCCCCGGACCGGTCAATTCCCCAAGCGGCAATCCCAGCAACTTGTGCGCGAGCATGGTTGCAGAAGAACTGTTGCCTATGCCCATCTCGCCGAGGCAAAGCGCGTCGCACCCGGTCTCCCGCCCCAGTTCCAGTCCGCGCTTCAGGGCCGCCTCGCATTGTTCCGTCGACATCGCCGGCCCCTCGGCGAAATTCCGGGTTCCCGGTCCAATGCGCCGGTCGAGCAGTCGCGGGTGCGCCAGCGGCTCGCGCATGCCGGCATCGACCAGTGTGACGGGCACGTCGAGGGTCCGGGCAAATGCCGTGGCGGCCGCGCCGCCTTCGAGAAAATTGTGCGCCATCTGCATCGTGACCGCTTGTGGAAACGCGGATACCCCGGCTTCGGCGATGCCATGATCGGCGATGAAGATTATCAGCGCGGCCCGATCCATGACCGGCGTGGCCGAACCTTGCGCTATTGCGATCCGCGCGGCCAGATCCTCAAGCTTGCCGAGCGAACCCGGAGGCTTGGTCTTGCCATCGATCAGGCGCCGGATATGGTGCGGGAAAGTTTCTGTATCGGCCATATTCGGAACCCGGGGAAAAAGGAAGCGATTATAAACAATCGCATCCACAATCCGGCGCGGACCCGGGATGTTTCCCGATTCCCGGATAAGGATTGAAGTTGGATGAAACGGCGGCGCGCGCTCCCCCAATTCGAGCGCGACCTTCCCGGCCTGGAGTTTCAGTCCCGGTACGATCGGCGGTTCGATGCATTGCACGGGCTACGGCGGAACCTCCAACTCGCTTTCGGTCAGTCTGACGGTGCTGGCGTGGGTGGACACCGACGGCGACGGCGTACACAACGACCGGGACAGCGACGACGACGGCGACGGCATGCCGGACAGGTGGGAGAACGCCAACGGTCTCGACCCGCTGGCGTCCAACGCGAACGGGGATCCGGACAACGACGGCGACAGCAACCTCACCGAGTACCGGAACGGCACCGACCCGCAAGATCACGAAACGCCGCAACTGCTGTCAGCTTCGCTGTCGGCGAGCCGGATCTACGACAACGAGAGCGTGACCTTCACCTGGAGTTCGAAATACGCAGAGGCCTGCCGCCCGATATGGGTGAGCAGCGGCGCGTCGGGCGCCAGCGACTTCGGGCCGAGCGGCGCGAAGACGTACCGGGGCGCCGATTTCGACCCCGGCACGCACACGTACGAGTTTTATTGCAGCGGCGGCGGCAAGGATTCCGCGCGGCGGACGATCACCCTGACCGTGGTGAAATGGATCGACACCGACGGCGACGGCATCCACAATGACGAAGACGATGACGACGGCATGCCGGACGCGTGGGAGAACGCCAACGGTCTCGACCCACTGGCGGACGACGCCGCGGCCGACCCGGACGGCGACGGCGACAGCAACCTGACCGAACACGGCAACGGCACGAATCCGCAAACGCACGAGGTCGCGCAACTGCTCGATTTCCGGCTCCTCAAGGCGAGCATCTATTCCGACGAGGCCGCCGCATTCGATTGGAGTTCGCGTTACGCCGCTTCCTGCCATTTCGCCGGCGACGACGCCGAGGTGGATCTGGGAATCGCCGGTCCGCTGACCAGCGACGCGGGCGAGTTCGCGGCGGGAACCCGGATCATCTCCATGTATTGCGCGGGACCCGGCGGAGACTCGCCCCCACAGTCCGTGACCCTGACGGTCACCGACCGGCCCGCCCCGCCGGAAACCGACCCCGGGGGCTTCAACGGCAGCTACACGGTCGAGAGAGGCTTGATCAACAACGACCAACTCCAGGACATCCTGATCCGCGACCCCACGCCGGGCATTTTGCCCGCCGTGTCGAACTTCGCGCTGATCCAGCAGCCGGACGGCGGTTTCGTCATCGAGGACGCGGGCTTGCATACCATTCCGTCCCAACTGACCCCGATCAACTCGGTGATCAGACTGCGCGATCTCAACGCGGACGGCGTCACGGACATGCTGCTGTACGGACTGGACAGCCATGTCCAGGGCGCGAACAAGGACTGGATCGTATTCAGCAACCACGACGATCCATACACGGTTCCGGACGATATTGTCGAATTGTCCGAAAACAAACTGGACTTTTTCGAGCAGGTCGCGGCGTGGATAAACGACAACGACTACTTTGACGACAACGCGCCGGTGGTGGCCCGGGTGCCTCGGGTAGCCGCGAACAGCGCCGTGATACTGGCCAATGTCCGCGGCCAGCCTCTGATCGGCCCCCACCCGTTTCAATTAACCTACCAGCAGTTGCAAGCCTATGGGTGCTATCTGCCCGGGAACAAGTGCGTATCCGTCACGGCGGATTATTCGGATCTGGCATACGATACCGGCGGTTTGGGCATCCAGTATGGACGAGCGCAACGCGATATCTCCATCGTGGACCTCATTGACGATCCCGATGAGCCAAATTTCTTTGGCTATTTTCGCGTCAGTTTCAGCGCGACTTTGACGCACGCGGTTCGGGACTATTCCGGATTCAATAGTCAGGCGCTGTTGTTCGCGCATTATCTGAGTTTGTCCGATTCATTGATTCCCGGCGGCATTCTCGCGATTCGTGTTTCGCAAGGTCTTGAATGGGCCTTGGATACCAAAGTTTTCAATGACGGACTATGGAATGACACCGATGGCGTATTCCCGGCGATCGTCGAAAATCCGGCATATGCACAGGTTGTGAGAGAGCTGTTCAAGATCCTCGCCGACGTGCGTCGCAGGGTCTGTTTTAGTGGAAGCTCCTGCGATACGGAGCCTCAAACCGATCCGCCCGATACGACCATGCCGGAAAGCGGGGAAGAATGCTACTCCACCGACGCGGGATGCAATCGCCCTCTGGATATCGTCCCGTTGCCTTCGCAATGTTCGGCCGATTTGAGCACACCGGGCACGCTCGCGATTTCTCGAATGGGCGGCGGTCCGCTGCAATTGAGCAACGATCCCTCCATGCCGGCCGCGAGTTTTGAGGCCACCGTCTCGGACATGGACGCGGAATGCGAAATCACTTCGTATGCCTGGACGGCGCAATTGAGCAGCACGTTGGTGGGCAAGCGGACAAAACGGGATGATAATGGAAATGTGGTATATGGCGAGGATGGCAACATCGTCTATGTGGACAAGCCTCACGATTTCGGCCCGCACGGCTTTGCGGCGATCACCACGCCGGGCCCCTCCAATCCGGCCAACTCCTGGCCGATTCCCTGGGGAAGCCTGATTGCCGGGGGAGACCTGATTGTCGGGGTCACGGCGAATATTTCGTTCAATGGCGTGGAAGCGGGTTCGGCAACCGCGCGGACCAAGGCCGAAATCACCGGGAGGCGGGAGGCGTTGACTGGCTTGATGAAGCAAGTCGCGGGAGTTACGGACGAGAAGCTGGCTGTCGCATGGACAGAAAGTGAAGGACATTATCAATTTGACGGAAACGGCAACCCGGT
>JANQSV010000419.1 GCA_028279115.1 Pseudomonadales bacterium | reverse complement strand
CGCAATTAACCGGTCAATTTGCCGAGGAGGGATCGTAGGACTGGACGTTGCCCTGGCCGGAGTCAAGGGGAAGGGGCCTGAGCACTTCGCTGTAGAGGAACAGGTCGGTCAGCACAGCGCGCAGATGGATCGAGGCGTTCAGATTGTCGACCATTTCCGAGCCGATCTTGTCCTGGGCGAGGATGAAACGCATCGCCGCGCCGGCCCTGGCGCAATCTTCGGCGATGACGCGCTCGAAATCCTTGTCGGAGTCGGCGAGGGCGTCCTGCAGGTTCCGCACGGCCTTGCTCATGCCTTCGATGGTGGGCCGGGCATGCGGTCCCGGGCCGGTTTCCGCCTGGGCCGGACGGCCCTGGGCGGCATAGGCCAGCAGGAACTCATAGCCGGCTTCTATCGTTTCAATATCGTCTTCGAGATTGCTCATGGTCTAGACCTTGTGGATAAAGAGATTCTGCGACTCCGCTTTGCTGCGCGCAGAATGACGAAGTGAGGGCGCTTCGCTGCGCGCAGAATGACGACGATAGGGAGGGATTAGAATTTTGCACAATGTGAGTCGCCGTGGGGTGGCGGGGAGTTCAGCGGGCGTGCGAGACATGGATGTCGAGCCCGAAGCCTACAGGGACGTATTTACGGCGTCCGCTGAACTCCCCGCCACCCCACGGCGACGGGGGATCCCCTTGATTCATTCAGCTTCTTTCGGAGACCAGCGGGTGGTGTCGTGGTTTGCCGCCATCTCTTCTTCGGAGATCCAGCCGGTCAGCATCGATCGGGTATAGAAGATCTTCTCCGGCCGCAGGGCAAAGTACATATGCGTGGCCGCCAGGGCGACAAGCGCCAGGGTGGACAGGCCATGCAGCAGGAACACCAGACCGAGCTGGTCTTCCGGCATGCTGTTGGTGCGATCCCAGAACGGCGTGTCGATCTGGACGAACATCAGGATGCCCGTCACGATCACCGTCAGCGCGACGATGGTCACCGCCCAGTGCATGCCTTTCTGCTCGAACGAGTACTTGCCCGGTTTCTTCGCCGAATCGAAGGGCTCGCCGAAATCGCGGGGCCCCAGGATCATCGACTTGAAGTCCTGCCAGAACAGCGAGCGAACGATGTGGAAGACAACCACGAAAGTGAGAATCAGCCCCGAGATCCAGTGAATCTCCAGCCAGACGATGCGCAGGCCGATGATCGGCGCGACCCCTGTGAAGATGAGCACCAGAATGCTGACCGCCATGATCCAGTGAAACCACCGGTCGATCAACTCGTGCCGCAGTACGCGGCGGCCGTCGGCGCTCGGTTTTTCCATCTTGCGATTGACCAGCACCGCCATGACGAGGGCATGCGCCGCAAGCAGCACCAGCACCGCAACCGCGACCACCCAGAGCAAGTCCCACGAGACGCCGAGGATGACTTCCTCACCCCAGACGTCCCGCCGATAGCGCACTATTCCTTCTTCCACGACAACAGACCTCTTATTTGGATTTTCCGAATTCTCGTTGAGACACCCGATACATAGTTCATGCCGTCCATGGCGCAACCTTATTGGCTTCGACTACCCCCAGCCCCGACATCCTTGTCGGGTCGTTCGACTCTCGAAAAGCGTTGCTTTTCGTCGGCTGCGCCGACCGAGTCTCACCCCCGCACAGCTCGCTTCACCAGGTTCGCCATCAGGGGCACTTTGAAATTGTTGTAGTTCAAAGGCCGCGCCCCTTGCACCGCGAGTTCGCCGGCCTGCGCGCCGAGATCCCCGGAGCGGGCCTGGCCGCGCAGCATGTTCTCGACTGCGGTCAGCCGGCGGGGAACGCATTCCACCGCGCCGCAGGCCATGCGCGCATCCTGGATCACGCCGCCTTCGACCCGCATCGCCGAGGCGATGTTGACCAGGGCGAAATCCCAGACATTGCGGTCGGCCACTTTCTCGAAGTAGTACTCCGCGTTGGCCCAGGTGTTGGGAATGCGCACCGCGGTGAGAATCTCCCCTTCGTTGAGCACGGTCATGTTAAGAATGTCCCGCGCGGGGCCGACGAAGAAGTCCTCGGCGGCGATCAGGCGCTGTCCGCCGGCGCTGCTCACCACCATGGTGGCGTCGAGGGCCACGAGAACCGGTGCGGTATCCGACGGCGTCACCGCCACGCAGCGGCTTGAGCCGAACAGCGCGTGCTCGCGGTTGAGTCCTTCGGGCGAATCTGCGTAACAGATGTTGCCGCCCGCGCGATAGCAACTCAGGCCGCGGCGGTAGTACCAGCAGCGGGTGTCCTGGACGAGGTTGCCGCCCAGGGTTCCCACATTGCGGATCTGCGGGCTCGCCACCTGGCCGGCGGCGGTCGCAAGCATGCTGAAGCGCGACTGGATCAGTGGATTGCCGGCGATTTCGGTCAGGGTCGTCACCGCCCCGATTTCGATGCCGTCGGCTGTTTCGGACACTCCTTTCCAGGCGTCGATCCTGGTCAGTTCGATCATCGCGGAAGGAGACTTGTTGCGGTCTTTCAACCAGCCGTAAGTATCCTGTCCGCCGCCGAGCAGCCAGCCGTCGGAACCGAGCTCGTCGGCCAGTTCCAGCGCGTTCGCTTCATCAACGGGCTGATAAAGCTCGATGTCGGGCATTACGTCATGAGATGTGGCTACCATTTCAAACTCCTCGGTAATTGTTCTGGGCGAGGGCTACCGCATCTTCCCGCGTGCCTGAGATGTGGTTGATGATCATGTCCGTCGTAATCGGGGCCGCGCCGAAGATGTGTCCATCGAGCGCGTCCGAAATCGCGGCGGTCAAGGCGGCCGAAACCGAACCCTGGGAAGGTTCGCCGATGCCGCGGGCGCCGACCGGATTTTCCGGGTCGGGAAGATCCACCCAACCTGTATCGATCCGCACGGGCGTGTCGAGATAGGTGGGAACCTTGCTTTGCCAGTATCCGGTGCTGGCGGGCAATCCGTTTTGCGGATCGTAAAGGTGTTGTTCCAGCGCCGACAGTCCGATTCCCCAGACGGCGCCGCCGACGAGCTGATTCTTCAGCCCTTGCGGATGCACCACGGTGCCGCATTCGCCGATGCTCACCATGTCGAGGATTTCGAACTTGCCGGTTTCGAGATCGAGTTCGATCTCGGTGCAGGTCACCGTGAAGCCCGGCGGGTTATTCGAATGGGCCGGATCGTGGTAGATGCCCATGAAGGCCGTGCCGGCCAGGCGCGATGCGGCGATCTGCGTCCACTCGTGCAGATCTTCCGGCAGTTCCGCTTCGCCGGTGTACTTGCCGCCGAGTTCCATCGCCCGCTGGGCGACTTCGGCGTAAGTCATGCCGACGCTCGCGTCGGCGATCCGGTGCACCCGCTCTTCGGAGATGTCGTAATCCGCCGGTTCTCCGCCGAGGTCGGCCGCGGCGATTTCCTTCATCTTCGCCACCATGTCCATGGCCGCGCCGTAACAGGTGCGGGTATTGGTGAAGATGGAGTTGCTGCCGTCCTGCGGGGAAGTGATGGGCAGATGGTTGTCGGTGCGGCCGGTGATGATGTCGCAACGCTCCCATGGCATTTTCAGCGCTTCGGCCGCGGCTCTCGAGGTGCCGGCGTAGGAATAGGTTCCCAGGTTGCCGACCCCGCTATGAATCTTGAGCCTGCCGTCGGCGCCCATCATGACGATGCCGTCCTGGCCGCTGCGTCCGGCGTTGTGATAGCCCTGGCCGATGCCGAGGCCGGTCACCTTGCTGCCGTTGCGCTCGCGTCGGCGCGACTGGCGGCCTTCCCAATCGAAGTCGTCCGCAGCCTGCCGCAGTGCTTCCGGCATGTAGGCGCTGGTAAGAGGCGTTCCCTGCGGCCCGCCGACGTCGCCGGTCTGGGCCGAGTTGACCACGCGGATATCGAGCCGGCTCATGCCGAGGGCGTCCGCCGCCGCATCCATGATCGGAGCGATGATCGGAGCGATCTGATTCTGGCCCGGGCCGCGCTGGGCGCCGCGATGCGCGGTATTGGTGGCGATCGAAGCGCCGCGGAAGCGCACCGCCTCGGTCTGGTAGAGGATGCTGATGCAGTCCGCCGCCGAGAACGCGTCGGCGCCGCCGCCCTTGCCGCCGTTGTCGGACACGACGAACATGTCGCAGGCGGACATCACGCCGTCCGGCCGGAAGCCGACCTTGATCCAGCCCTGGAAACCCTGGCGGGCGCCGCCGATGGTGAACTCTTCCTCGCGCGTGATGCGCATCATCACCGGGCGATTCAGTTTCTGCGAAAACTTGGCGGGGATCGCCATGCTCGGAATGCTGGCCGCCCGGGCGCGCTGGCCGAAGCCGCCGCCGGTCGCCGCGTTGATGAAGACGAGGTCTTCCTTCGCGACGCCGATGATGCCCGCCATGTCGTTGGCGAGCGCGGTCAGGCTCTGGGACGTGCCATGCAGGTAGAGCTTGCCGTCTTCCCAGTAGGCCATGGCGCTGCGCGGCTCCATGGAATGGTGGGGATAACCGGCCGTGGTGAAGCTGCCTTCGTAGATGTAGCCGTCTTCGGCGGCGGCGAATCCGGCTTCGAGGTCGCCGATGACGAAGGTGGGAATCGGTCCCGTCGTGGGCGCGTCCTCCGACGGCGCGTTGCCGGCGCGGAAGCTCGCCACCTGGTCCGCGGTCCACTTCGCTTCGGTGAACCCTTGCTGACCGAAGGTATTGCCGCCGACGAAGGCGTTCGGGCCACCTTCCTGCAAGCTGTCGAGCGGGTCGAGCACGAAGGGCAGCCGCTCGAACGTCACGTTGATCGCGGCGATGGCGGTTTCGGCGGGCTTCTCGTCGACCGCCGCCAGCGCCAGGGTCGGCTCGCCGGCCAGAGTCGGATGGTTGGTCAGGATCTTCAGGCCGGTGGACTGGGGTTCGCCGTCGGGATAAACCTCATCGGCCGTGAGGATGCCGTACACGCCGTCCATCGCCAGCGCTTCGGAGGCGTCGATATCGAGCACGCGCGCATGGGGAATGGGGCTGGTGAGCAGGCGGGCGTAGACCATGCCTTCGCGGGTATAGTCTTCCGCGTATCTGATCCGGCCGGTGACCTTGCCGATCACGTCCGGCGGGACGAAGTCTTTTCCGATATGCATATAGGCCATGATGATTATCCTATTTCAGCGGCGCGCATGACGCCGTCGAGGTAAGAGTCGTAGGAGCCGCAGCGGCAGATATTGCCCGCCAACCCCTGCCTGGCTTCTTCCCGGGTGGGGTTCGGGTTTGCCCGCAGCAATCCGACCGCCGCCATCACCTGGCCCGGCGTGCAATAGCCGCATTGCGGACCGAGCGCATCGACGAATCCCTGCTGCACCGGATGCAGCGTGCCGTCGGGCGCTTCCAGCCCTTCCACGGTTTCGATGCGACCGTCCTTGAAGGAATGCGTGAGAACGGAACAGCCGTAGGTGGGTATGTCATCCACCAGCACGGTGCAGGCGCCGCATTCGCCGCGGTTGCATCCGAGCTTGGTGCCGGTCAGTCCCAGTTTGTAGCGCAAGGTGTAGGCCAGGGTTTCCTGGGGGGCTACGTCCACGGTGCGGTCCTGGCCGTTGACGTTGAGCCGGATCATGCGCTCCACGGCCCCGGCGGGACGGGACTGGCCGTTCGCCGCGTACCACAGCGATGTCGTGCCTGCCACGGCGCCCGAGGCAATTACGCCTTTTATAAAGCGTCGTCGGGTGAGTTGAGGATTCACGGGTTGCATTCGCCTCCGTAACGTGGGGAATGGGTCGAACGTAGGTTAAAGCACACTTTCCCGCTTGGCAAGCAACGCCCGATACCAATTTATCGTTTACTGACAAGGAGTTCGGCAATTGATAATTATTCTCGTTTGAACAGGTCATCCGCGGCTGCAATTCATGGATGGAGGAAGGCGGGCGGCTGGCTCGTTGCTTGACAATTCCCGTGTCGATGTTATGTTGGGCGACCCTCTCGGACGCTCGGAACCGGAAGCCAAGGGACAGGTTTTCGGCTCCTTGAGCGATGCCGGTCTGGACGAATCAAGTTCTGTTTCATGTATGTTCCCAGGCAAGGTGATCCGCGCCGGGAGTGAATTAACGTATTTTATGAAAAATTCCATCTGTGGAATTTTTCATTGCCGCAAAACAAAAGTGTGGTTTTGTTTTGCTCCCGCATCCTTGTGCCGCTAGTCGAGACCGGACAGAGATTCGATGAGTAAATTGCCGGCGGCCGGATATCCCGAAAAGACAGGGCTTTACGATCCCGCGCAGGAGAAGGATTCCTGCGGCGTTGGTCTTGTCGCCGACATCAAGGGCCGGCCCAGCCACCAGATCATGCTCGACGCCTCCCATGTCAATTCGCGCATGGATCATCGCGGCGGCTGCGGTTTCGAAGCGAATACCGGCGATGGCGCCGGCATCCTGGTCGGCCTGCCTCACGACTTTTTCCGCAAGATCGCCCGCAGTGAACTCGGCAGCGAATTGCCGCCGGACGGCAAGTTCGCAGTCGGCAATATCTTCTTGCCGCGCGTCGAAGAAGAGCGCGCTTTCTGCCGCAAGGCGATCGACGAGACAGTCGCCGCCGAAGGCCAGACCCTCGTCGGCTGGCGGCCCGTGCCCGTCGATGCCGAAGGCGCCGATGTCGGCCCCGCGGCGCATGCGGCCCAGCCTCGCATCGAGCAGGTTTTCATCGCCGCCGCCGATGGGCTCAAGCAGGACGCCTTCGAGCGCGCGCTTTACGTCATCCGCAAGCGCTTCACCCATGCGCTGCGCAACGACGCCTCGCTGAGCGAACGCAAGCTGCTTTACGCCTGCAGCCTGTCGAGCAAGGTCATCGTCTACAAGGGCATGTTGACCCCGGGACAACTCTTTCCTTTTTACCAGGACCTGACCAATCCCGAATTCGCCACGCATATGGCGATGATCCATTCGCGTTTCAGCACCAACACTTTCCCCTCCTGGGACCGCGCCCAGCCGAACCGTTTCATGAGCCACAACGGCGAGATCAACACCTTGCGCGGCAACGTCAACTCCATGGTGGCGCGGCAGGGCACGATGATCAGCGAGGCTTTCGGCGACCGCCTGCCGGCCGTCTTTCCCGTGATCGACGACGACGTTTCCGATTCGGGCGCTTTCGACAACGCCCTCGAATTGCTGCTGCTCGCGGGCCGCTCGCTGGCGGAAGCGACCATGATGATGATTCCGGAAGCCTGGCAGTCGGACCGCAACATCGAACCGACGCGCAGGGATTTCTACGAATACCATTCGGCGCTGATGGAGCCCTGGGACGGCCCGGCCTCGATCGTATTCTCCGACGGCCACTATATCGGCGCCGTGCTCGACCGCAATGGCCTGCGGCCGAGCCGTTATTACATCACCCACGACGACAAGTGCATCATGGCTTCCGAAGTCGGCGTGCTGCCGGTGGACCCGGCCAATGTCAGGTCCAAGGGTCGCCTGCAGCCGGGCCGGATTTTCCTGCTCGATTTCGAGCAGGGCCGGCTGATTCCCGACGAGGAAGTGAAAAGCGGCATCTGCGGCCGGCGCCCTTACGGCGAATGGCTCGCCGCGGAAAAGGTCGTGTTCGAGGACTTCGCTAGGGACTTCACAAGAGACAGCGCGGCCCATTCGCTCGAAGGTGAAAATCTGCTGCCGCGCATGCAGGCCTTCGGCTATACCAGCGAGACCATCCAGTTCATGTTGCTGCCGCTCGTTACCGAGGCGCGCGATCCGCTCGGCTCCATGGGCAACGACACCGCCCTGGCCTGCCTGTCCGACAAGCCGCGCATGATCTACGACTATTTCAAGCAGTTGTTCGCCCAGGTCACCAATCCGGCGATCGATTCGATCCGCGAGGAAGTGGTGATGTCCCTGCGCTGCTTCATCGGTCCGGAAGGGAATCTGCTCGAAACCACGCGTGAACAGGTCCACCGGTTGAGTATCGACCACCCGATCCTCTCCAATCGCCAACTCACCCAAATTCGCGACATGGACTATCGCGGCATGCGCAGCCGGGTCATCGACATCACCTATGATGTACAATCCGCACGCGGATTCCAGGACGCATTGCAGCGAGTCTGCCAGGAGGCTTCGGGCGCGATCCGCGACGGCTTTTCCTTCATTATCCTGTCGGACCGGGCGATATCCCGCGACCGCGTGCCCTTGAGCGCATTGCTTGCCTGCGGGACGGTGCATCATCATCTCGTGCGCAATCACCAGCGCACCCAGATCGGCCTCGTCGTCGAGACCGGCGAAGCCCGGGAGGTGCACCATCATTGCCTGCTGACAGGCTATGGCGCCGACGCCGTAAATCCTTACGTGGCCTTTGAAGCCTTGTGGAAGGCCAACGGCGACGGCCTGCTCGGCGACGGCTATCGCGACGAGGACGCGCTCGTGGCCGCCTACAAGAAGGGCGTCGCCAAGGGCATGCTCAAGGTCATGGCGAAGATGGGCATCTCCACCTTGCAGTCATACAAGGGCGCGCAGATCTTCGAGGCCGTGGGCCTCGCGGACGAAATCATCGAGCGCTGCTTCACCGGCACCGCCAGCCGCGTGCAAGGCGTCGACTTCGACGTGCTCGAGACCGAATCGCTGCGCCGCCACCGCGTGGGCTTCCCGCTGCGCGAAAGCGAGCGCCTGCCGGTATTGAGCAATCCCGGCGATTTCCATTGGCGCAGCGGCGGCGAAACCCACATGTGGAATCCCGACACGATCTTCAATCTGCAGATCGCCGCCCGCGGCAACAATGCCGAGGCCTACCATACCTTCGCCCGCTTCGCGAACGAGGAAGCGGCCAAACGCGCGACCTTGCGCGGCCTGCTGCAATTCCGCACGGATGTGAACGAACCGGTTCCGCTCGAAGAAGTCGAGCCCGCGAAGGAGATCGTCAAGCGCTTCGCCACCGGCGCCATGAGTTTCGGCTCGATATCCGACGAAAGCCATCAGGCCCTGGCCGTCGCCATGAACCGCATCGGCGGCAAGTCGAATACCGGCGAAGGCGGCGAGGATCCGGCCCGGTACGAGCCGATGCCCAACGGCGATTCGAGCCGTTCGGCGATCAAGCAGGTCGCTTCCGGGCGTTTCGGCGTGACCATGTGGTACCTGGCCAACTCCGACGAATTGCAGATCAAGATCGCCCAGGGCGCCAAGCCCGGCGAAGGCGGCGAACTGCCCGGCCGCAAGGTCGACGAGAACATCGCCCGCATCCGACATTCGACGCCGGGCGTGGGGTTGATCAGCCCGCCGCCGCATCACGACATCTATTCGATCGAGGACATCGCCCAACTCATCCACGATCTCAAGAATTCCAACCGCCGGGCGCGCATCAGCGTCAAGCTCGTGTCCGAGATCGGCGTCGGCACCATCGCCGCCGGCGTGACCAAGGCCAAGACCGACCATCTCGTGATCGCCGGCCACGACGGCGGCACCGGGGCCTCGCCGCTGACCTCGATCAAGCACGCCGGCCTGCCCTGGGAACTCGGCGTGGCGGAGACCCACCAGACCCTGGTGATGAACAATCTGCGCTCGCGGGTCGTCCTGCAGACCGACGGGCAACTCAAGACCGGCCGCGACGTGGCGGTCGCCGCCTTGCTCGGCGCCGAGGAGTTCGGTTTTTCCACCGCGCCGCTGATCACCCTCGGCTGCATCATGATGCGCAAATGCCACCTGAATACCTGCCCGGTGGGAATCGCCACCCAGGACGCGGAGTTGCGCCGCAAGTTCCGCGGCAAGCCCGAGCACGTGGTCAATTACATGTTCATGGTGGCCGAGGAATTGCGCGGCATCATGGCGCAGCTCGGCCTGCGCACGGTCAACGAGATGATCGGCCGGGTCGATCTGCTGCAAACCGACGCCGCGATCAGCCACTGGAAGGCCAGCGGACTCGATCTCAGCGCCATCCTCGAACCGGCGCAAATCATGTTCGAGGACACCGACGTCTATTGCAACCGCGAACAGGATCACGGCCTCGACAAGGCGCTCGACAACGAACTGATCCGGCTTGCGGAACCGGCGCTCGAACGCGGCGAGAAGGTGCGGGTCGATCGCGAAGTGAAAAACATCAACCGCGTGGTCGGCACCATGTTGTCGAACGAGATCGCGCGGCGCTGGCAGGAAAAGATGCTGCCCGAGGACACCATCGACATCCGCCTGCGCGGCTCCGCCGGCCAGAGTCTCGGCGCCTGGCTCGTCAAGGGCGTGCGCATCACCGTCGAAGGCGACGCCAACGACTACGTCGGCAAGGGCCTGTCCGGCGGCAAGCTCGTCATCTACCCGCCGAAGGAAAGCACTTTCAAGGCCGAGGAAAACATCCTCATCGGCAATGTCGTGCTCTATGGCGCCACTGGCGGCGAAGCCTATTTCCGCGGCATGGCGGCCGAGCGTTTCGCGGTCCGCAACAGCGGCGCCCATGCCGTTGTGGAAGGCATCGGCGATCACGGCTGCGAATACATGACCGGCGGCCGCGTCGTCGTGCTCGGGCCCGTGGGACGCAACATGGGCGCCGGCATGAGCGGCGGCATCGCCTATGTCTGGGACCCGGACGCGCGCCTGCCCGCGCAATGCAACATGGGCACCCTCGGCCTGGAAACCGTGACCGCGGCGGAAGACATTCTCGAACTGAAGACCCTGATCGAAAATCACGCCAGGCATACCGGCTCGACCGTGGCCCGGCGCGTGCTGGACAACTGGGAGCGCAGCCTGGCGGAATTCGCCAAGGTCATGCCGACCGAATACAAGCGCGTATTGGCCGAACGCAAAGCCGCAACCGCCGCCTGAGTACAGGGAAGAATGGGCAAGCCGACCGGATTCAAGGAATTTCAGCGCGAGACCGAACCGTATCGCGACGCGCTCGAACGGCTGGTGGATTTCAAGGAGATCTACACCGAGCACCAGGAGCCCCTGCTGACCGTGCAAGGCGCCCGCTGCATGGATTGCGGCGTGCCTTTCTGCCAGTCCGAAGACGGCTGCCCGGTCTACAACCTGATTCCCGAATGGAACGACCTGATCTACAAGGGCAGATGGAAGGACGCCCTCGACCGTTTGCACAAGACCAACAATTTCCCCGAATTCACCGGCCGCGTCTGTCCCGCGCCCTGCGAAGGCGCCTGCGTGCTCGGCATCAACGAGCCGCCGGTGACGATCAAGAACATCGAATGCGCCATCGCCGACAAGGGCTTCGAGATGGGCTGGGTCACGCCCAAACCCCGCGCACTCGATACCGGCCGCAAAGTGGCCGTGGTCGGTTCCGGGCCGGCGGGACTCGCCGCAGCAGAGCAACTCAGTCTGCAAGGCCACCGGGTTACCGTCTACGAGCGTGACGACCGCATCGGCGGCCTGCTCATGTACGGCATTCCCAACATGAAGCTGGAAAAGGAACTCGTCGACCGCCGCGTGAACCTGCTGCGCGAGGAAGGCGTCGAATTCGTGGTCAACGCCGATGTCGGCGGCAACGGCGCAAACGGCATCGACGTGCGGCAGATGCTCGACGAGAACGACGCGCTGTTGCTGGCCACCGGCGCCACCACGCCGCGGGACCTGCAAATCTCCTTGCGCGAAGGCCCCGGCGTGCATTTCGCCATGGAATTCCTGCTCAAGAACACCAGGAGTCTGCTCGACTCGGACCTGGCCGACGGCAATTACATCAGCGCGAAAGACAAGGACGTGATCGTCATCGGCGGCGGCGACACCGGCACCGACTGCATCGGCACCTCACTGCGTCATGGCTGCCGCTCGCTCGTGAATTTCGAAATCATGCCGCAACCGCCTGCCGACCGCGGCCCCGACAATCCCTGGCCGCAATGGCCGATCATCTTCCGCGTCGATTACGGCCACGAGGAATCCGCCCGCAAGTTCGGCCGCGATCCCCGGGTTTACTCGATCTCCGGCAAGGAATTCCTGCGCGGCGACGATGGCAGCCTGCTCGGCATCGTCACGGTCGAAGTGGATGCGAAATTCCAGGAGATTCCCGACACCCGCAAGTTCTGGAAGGCCGACCTGATATTGCTGTCAATGGGCTTCCTCGGCCCCGAGCACTACGTCAGCGAACCGCTCGGCATCGAACTCGACCGGCGCTCGAACTACCAGGCCGAATACGGCGATTTCCGCACCAACGTGGAAAAAGTCTTCGCCGCCGGCGACTGCCGCCGGGGCCAGTCCCTGGTCGTGAACGCGATCTACGAAGGCCGCCTCGCCGCCGAGCGAATCGACCGGTTCCTCGGGGGGTTGGACTGAGATCCCGCGACTCCGCTTCGCTGCGCACAGAAAAGCAGGTAGTCGGGCGTTTTATACAAGGAAAGCGCAATGGTTCAACTGAAATATTACGGCGATGACAGAGATTATTTTAAGTACGACCTGATTTCTGTCATCTTGAAGGAAATCGGTTTTGATAACTATGGCTTCGTCCCAATGCTTACTAAGCACCGAGATGACAATGAAGGAAGTATTGCGCCGAAACAGAGTGATTGCAAGTCCAAAGAACTCTTGAGATTTATCTGCTCTCATTCGACACCTGATCTGAACAACTGGGAATTGTGGCTGAAAAAATTCGTTCCATCCTATTTAACCGTTCAGCCTATCAATTCAATATATATCGGCAATCGAGATAGAAACGATTACTGGTCAAAGTTCAGTCAAGTAATTGCTTCGAAAAGATCATTAATTTTCTTAGACCCTGACACGGGGATTCAGGCAGGTAGAAAAACAAAAATAAGTTGTAATCAGTATGAAAAATATATCCTCGATGGAGAAATTTCAAATCTGTTAGAGCAGCTGCCTGAAACATCAGTGTTTATTATCTACCAGCATTTGCAGCGCGACAGCAAGAAGCACGAATCTGATATGAAGAGAAAAATTGATGCCCTTTCAGGTATGGCTACTGGAACTAAAGTTTCGGCTTATAGAGAGAAGGATTTAGCGTTTTTGTTTGTAGCAAAAGCAAGCGAAATACATAAGAAAATTCAATCGGTAATCCGAAAATACTGTACTCAAAGCACCGTTAACCCAAGAAACATCTATTTACGGCAAACTGTTGGGACTCCCAAGTAGCAATGGGACACTCAACACCCACGATGGGTGTCCCATGGAACCTCATGCCTGTCAAGTACTTCGACCATCCCTCGGAGAAATCTGAATTCGGATGGTCTGCGGATTGCGAGCGCCCGGGAGCATTTATCCCACAATTGCGCGTGTAACGCCCTGCGCCGCGACCTTTAGTCAAGCCCGCATGGAATGCGCGGCTTCGGCGCGCAGCTTCAGGCCGAGAGCCCGAACAACCTTGAGCACGGTTTCCAGGGTCGGATTCCTTTCGCCCGAAAGTGCTTTGTAGAGGCTTTCCCGGGAAAGGCCGGCATCGGACGCCACTTGGGACATGCCTTTGGCGCGGGCAATGTCGCCGAGTGCTTTCGCGATAAACGCGGCGTCGCCGTTGGATTCTTCGATGGAAGCTTCCAGGTACGCGGCCATTTCCTCCGGCGTTCTGAGGTGCTCGGCGACATCGTAGCGCGAGGTCGAAGTTTTTTTCATGGCAATCACCTACATGTTTCTCGCGAGATTGAGCGCATCGCCCCGCTTCTTGTAGTAGACCCTGTAACCGGGGCCGTAGTCGATCCGCAGCTCGGAAACGCCCTCGCCAACCGGCCCGACATCGCCCGGATTTCCCTCTATCAGACGCTCAATTCGAACAAGGATGCGGGTCCGGGCGTGAATGTCCTTAAGCCGTCCAGCTTGCCGATAGATGTTCTAGGCTGAAGCTACCACCCCACAATCGCCGTCTCATAAACCGAAATATCCGCCGTCGTCATCCCAATCCGCTTCGCAATTCTCCGCCAACCGCCAACAGTCGCCGCGACTTCATCGATAATTGTTTCAGCCCGGTGTTCAGTAAGCGCAAAATACGGCGCGGCAGCGCGGGCAAGATCAAGGCTGGCCTGCGGCCCTTCATCCGAAATCCAGGTCGTGAGTTCCCGCACTTTGTCAGCCATTGGTGCCGGGTTGAGATCATAGGCTGGCGACAATCGCCATTTGCCATGCCGGTCGTATAGGAACGCGTGGTTGCGCAGGTGATCGTCGAGGTTTCCAACCAGAACGTTGAATACGATGCGCCGCCACAACTCCTTGAGATCCGTGCTTGGCTCGCTCGAATACATCCTTATGAGTTCCGCGATGTCGGTGTAGGTCGCGGTGTCGCCATCGCTTAGGCCTAGGAGACTCATGGCGGAAAGGAAGGGTATGCGGCGGTTTCCTTCGCGGTCAAATCGCGTTATCAGGGCCACCGGGCGGCCAGCGACGTTCTGGAGCCTGGCTTCGGCGACGTTGATGCCGGCCTCGGCGGCGAGCTTCATGGCCAGCACTTCACCGTGGGGGATGCTGCGGTCGTCGTCGTTTTTCGGGAACTTGGCGATTGCCAGGCGACCATCGTTGTCCACAACGGCTGATTTCGGGCGGGCGCCGCCGAGTGGCGTGCCCTCGTTCAGGAGGAGTTTCAGGTCTTCGGCGGTTTCAGTGTTTGCCTGTACCGCGAAGGCAGCGTCGACGAGCACCGGTAGCCTGAGTAGCGGCGGCACACGGTAACGTCCGATTTCGTGGTCAAATGTCTCCTGGCCCTCCCGGCGGTAACGCAGAGCTCCGATACGGGTCTCGTCGTTGATGGCGAGCAGATAATCGATCTCGGACAAACTGCGCTCCTCGCCGGCTTTGCGGAACGCTCGTTTCACCAGTAATTGGCCCCAACGATCCGGCGCGGAGTCCCGCATCGCGCCGGGTAGCGCCGAGTTTTTCGATCTGGTGTATATGGGAGAATTTTCAAACCTCATGTTCGCGGGGTCGAGCGCAAAAGCGTCGGCGCGGTCCAGCCACTCGTCTGCGTATTCAAATACAGAGCTTTGACCATGCCGCTTGGCGATATAGCGGCACCGGCCGACGAAATGCGTCTCCTGATCGTGTTGAATCCAGACTTCGATGGTGTCAGTCATAACGGTGTCCGCCTGCGTCGACTCGGCTGCACTTTTTTGGGCAGTCGATCCTCGTCGATGTCCAGCCCAAGAGAATCATTGCGTCGGTCGGCGGCCTGGGCGAGGCCGTCGGCGAGGCCCAAGATCGCCAGCAGCGTTGCATAGACTCCCATTGAAACCGAAGGATCGCCCCGCTCGGCCTTGTAGAGCGTGTTGCGGCTGATGAATGCGCGCTCGGCCATGGATACCGTGGAGATGCGGCGTTTTTTACGCGCGACTGTGATATCGCCGCCCAGCTTGACGAGGGCCTGGCGCGCGGCCCTGGGAAGCGTTTGTGTTACGAGTGTTTTCATAATCTGTATTATAAAATAAGCAATAAATATTTAATTGCTCATTATATAGGACAATACGCTCATGGGCACTCACATGTCGGGATTGGTACGCGGATCAGGGAGTACCGGAATCGGGAACCAGGATTGTGGAGCAAATCCTGAACAGTGTTCAGAAACTGGCTGATCATCCGGCCATGACAATTCATGTGACACCCACCAATTGCGATTACTGCACCCTCCAACGCTATTGACCCTGCTTTTCCAGCAGCAATTGCTCGACCAGTGTTTCGATGCGGGCGAGCCGCTCGCCGAAATCCGCCATTTCCTGCCTGAAGCCTGAAAACTCGGTGCGCATTTCCTCTCTAACGCCGGTGAACTCGTCGCGCATTTCCTGCCTCAGGGTTAAAGTCTCGTCGTGAATGCGATCTTGCAAATAGATGGTAACCAGCAGCAGGCCGATAACCACGAAAGCGTTTTCCTTCGCCAGCGAGATCAATTCGTTCATGTCCGGTGTCCTTCAATTGTGACCGCAACACTCCGGTGCCCGCGAGGCAGTCAGTTTCCTCCTGTCGCATTGAGCTTAGTACAGCTATGAGTGACGCGCATAATTTTCGGGAAAATTCGTTTCCGCGCTCGCGCCGGCATTGATCGCTGCCAGAAACGGCTTGGCGAATCTTTCCAGCTTGACGGCGCCGACGCCGCTGATCGTGGCGAACTCGGCCTCGTTGCGGGGTTGCCTTAGCGCCATTTCGATCAAGGCGCGGTCGGCGAAAATCACATAGGCGGGCACTTCGCGCTCTTGCGCCAGCGTCAGGCGCAATGCCTTGAGCGCGGCGAGCAATTCGGCTTGCGCCGCGGTCAGTTCACGATCCGCCAGCAGTTGCTCCTGTTTGCGCGTCTGGCGGCGTTCGGCTTTCGATTTGCGTTCCACCGCATCCTTCCGGTACAGGAATTCGCCTGCGCCGCTTGCGAGTTCGCGACCCTTGCCGGTGATCTTGATGCCGCCGTAGCCCGCGATGTCGATTTGCAGAAATCCGGCGGCCACCATCTGCCGGACCAGCGAGCGCCACTCGTTGGCGTTGCGGCCGGCGCCGGCGCCATGGCAATTCAGGCGGTCATGGCGAAAGCGCGCGATTTTCTCGGTGTTGGCGCCACGCACGACATCGATCAGATGCGAGGCGCCGAAGACTTCGCCGGTCTGTTTCGCGGCGCTCAGGATCAGTTTCGCCTCGATGGTTCCATCCTCGCGTTCCGCGGGCGAAAGGCAGGCGTCGCAATTGCCGCAGGCCTCGATCCGCTCCCCGAAATATTCGAGCAGGGCCGCGCGGCGGCAGAGCGGCGCCTCGCAATAGCCGAGCAGCGCGCCGAGGCGCTTATGTTCGCGCCGCTTCCGCTCGTCGCCGGCTTCCTCGTTTTCGATGAACTGCCGCCGCATCCTGATGTCGTCCAGCCCGTAGAGCATATGCGCTTCCGCGGGCGCGCCGTCGCGCCCGGCCCGACCGATTTCCTGGTAATAGGCTTCTACGCTGGCGGGCAGGTCGGCATGGAAGACATAGCGCACGTCGGCCTTGTCGATGCCCATGCCGAAGGCGATGGTGGCGACGATGACCACGCCGGGTTCGGTCATGAACACGTTCTGATTGGCTTCGCGCTCTTCCGCGCTCATACCCGCGTGATAGGGCAGCGCGCGAATTCCCCGGTCCGCGAGCATCTTCGCGCATTCCTCGGTCTTCCTGCGCGACAGGCAATAGACGATGCCGCTCATGCCCTCGAAGCGCGCGACGAAATCCGCAAGTTGCCGCTTCCATTCGCGTTTCATCGTCACCGTCAGGCGGATGTTGGGACGGTCGAAGCCAAGCACGAATTGTTCGACGCGACCGCCGAACAGGCGCTCGGCGATATCGCCGCGGGTGATCTCGTCCGCGGTCGCCGTCAGCGCGGCAATGGGAACGCAGGGAAACAATTCCGGGAGCCGGCTCAGATCCGCGTATTCGGGCCGAAAGGCCGGCCCCCATTGCGAGATGCAATGGGCTTCATCTATGGCGAACAGCTTGATTGGCAGCCGCTTCAGTGCGGCCAGCATGCGTTCGGTCATCAGCCGTTCGGGCGACATGTACAACAGTCGTGCGCCGCCTGCCGCGGCCCGCTTCCAGGCTTCGATGTTTTCGCCGCGCCCGTTGCCGGAATGAATGCCGTCGGCGGCGACGCCCGCGAGCTTGAGCGCGGCCACTTGGTCCCGCATCAAGGCCACAAGTGGCGAGACCACGATGGTCAAACCGTCGAGCAACAGAGCCGGAATCTGGAAACAGAGCGATTTGCCGGAGCCCGTGGGCATGACGGCAAGAGCGTTGCGGCCCGCGAGCAGGGCATCGATTACGGCTTCCTGGCCAGGCCTGAATTCACTGAAGCCGAAGGATTCCTGTAGCGTTTGCCGCGCATCGGCCAACCGCGGCCTGTAGACCGATCTGACGGTGGAAGGCATGGCTTAAATTGCTCTTGCTTGGTTCCTGGCGCCTGGTTCCCGGACTTATTCGATGGCGCCGGGAGTCTCCCGCAAGGGGATTCCGCAATGTACGCATTTGCGGGTCATCAGATTCATCAGAATATTGCGGACGAAGAACTGCCGTCCACAGCCTGGGCAGGCGCGGCGCGCCATGTCGAGAGCGAATCCGGACCAGATGGCGATATATACGAGCATGAAGACGTCGATCTCGCGCCGTTCCTCAAGCAGCAACCAGACTCCGGCTATGTATACGGGAAGGGTCCAGAAACAGACGATGAGCCTGGTGCGCGAACGCTCGATCTGCCTGAGCGCGCGCACGCGGGCAAGATCGCTTTTGCGCGCGGCTTTCTCGCGCAGGCTTTCTCCGGACTTGCCTGGGCCGGATGGGGCTGCCATGGAATTCTCCTCACGCTGGGGTTCCGGGACCAGCCCCGTTACGGGACAGGCTGCGGGCAGGGTATCCAACTTGCCCCGCATTCGCAATCCGGGACACCTCCGTAGTTCAAGGCAGGAGTTCGATCAGTTGGGAAAGGCCGATGAGGAGGAGGACGAGGGCGAGGGCCTGGTTCACTCGTTTGCCGGCGGAGTGGAGGCGGGTTTTGAGGAAACCGGCGAAGGCAACAAAGCTTGAGAGGGCCGCGAGTTTGCCGAGAAATACTCCGGCGAGAAAGGCGGCCAGCAACAGGCCTTCGTATTCGAAAGCGAAGTATTGGCTGATTGCCGCCAAAGCCAGGATCCAGAAGGGGACTGCCTGGGGATTCAGTGCGGCGATCAGCAGGCCGCGGCGGAAGTAAGAGCCCTGGGAGAGAGTTACAGACGACATTTCGGTGTCGGGTTTGCGGGCGAGCAGGACTCCCGCCAGCACGAAGAAGGCCAGGGCTATCGCCAGCCGCAGCCCGGGATTCATCTCCAGGAATCCGCTGATGACCAGGCCGAAACAGATGGCGATGATCGCCTCGCCCATTTCGACGATGCTGGCGGCGAAGGCGAGTTCCGTGCCGCGTCCGCGGTCGTGGTCTATCGTGGCCTTGACCACCGCCAGGTTGATCGGGCCGATCGGAATCGTGCCGAGAAAACACGCCAGCGCGCCGACCAGAAAATACACCCAGCCCGGCTCCATCGTCATCACTGGTACCCCTTGGCCTGCAATTTGAACAGCTTGGCGTATTGGCCGTCGTCGCGCAGCAGTTGCTCGTGGCTGCCTTCCTCCCGGATGCTGCCCGCTTCGAGCACGATGATGTGGTCGGCCATGCGCACAGTCGAGAACCGATGCGAGATGATGATTGAGATGCGGTTTTCGCTCAGCTTGCCGAAATGGGCGAAGATTTCCGCTTCGGCGCGGGCGTCGATGGCGGCCGTCGGTTCGTCGAGGATCAGGATATCGGCCTTGATGCGCATGAAGGCCCTGGAAAGCGCGACTTTCTGCCATTGGCCGCCGGACAGTTCCTTGCCGTCCTTGAACCAGGTGCCGAGCTGGGTGCGATAGTCGTTCGGCAGGTCGCGGATGAAGACATCGGCCATGCCCTTGCGGGAGGCCTCATGGACCTGCGGTTCGTTGCCGAGTTCCTCCACGTCGCCGATGCCGATATTCTCGCCCACGAGCAACTGGTATCGCGCGAAGTCCTGGAAGATCACGCCGATCTTGCGCCGCAGCGCTTCGATGTCCCATTGCGACAGTTCCAGTCCTTCAAGCGTGATGCGGCCCGCCGACGGCGTATACAGCCGGCCCAGCAACTTGATCAGCGTGGTCTTGCCGCTGCCGTTCTCGCCGACGATGGCGAGGCGCTCGCCGGGCCGGATGTGCAGGCTGACGTTGTCGAGCGCCGGCCTGTCGCTGCCCGGATAAGTGAAGCTGACGTTTTCGAAGCGTACGCCGTCGTCGGGGTCGGGACCCTGCAACCGGTCTCCCGTGGGTTCGGGCACTTCGTGTTCGAGATACTCGGTCAGGGTCGACAGGTAGAGATTGTCCTCGTACATGCCGTTCACCGCGGTCAGGCTGCTGCTGACCGAATTCTGGCCGAGCCGGAACTGGGCGATGTAGGCCGTCATCTGCCCGATCGTGATCGCGCCGGCGATGGCCGAGAAGCCGACCCAGCCATAGGCGAAATAGAATGCCGCGCTCGACAGCAGGCCGAGCAGGTAGCCCCAGAAATTGCGCCGCAGCACCAGATCGCGGTCTTCCCGATAGATGTTGCGGAAGATGTCGACATAGCGCTGCAGGAACAACTTGCCGAGTTGCAGCAGCTTGACCTCTTTCACGCCGTCCTCCCGGGTCAGCACCATTTCCAGGTAGAACTGCATGCGCCGCTCGGGCGAGCGGCGGCGCATGATGCGGAAGGCCTCGCCGGAGAATCCCGCCTCGGCGATGAAGGCCGGCAGGCCGGTGAACACCAGCAATACGACGACCCAGGGCGAGAACTGGAACAGCCAGGCGCCGATGGCGAGCAGGGCGATCAGGTCGCGCATCAGATCAAAGGTCTTGACGACCAGGCCGAGCGGGCGGCTCGATGCCTCGCGCCGGGCGCGCAGCAACTTGTCGTAATACTCGGCGTCCTCGAAATGGCTCAATTCGAGCGTCAGCGCCTTTTCGATGATCATCACGTTGATCTTGTTGCCGAGCAGCACTTGCAGGATCGACCGGCTGACCGTGGTCAGCCGCTGCGCTGCGGCCATGATTACCACGAGCCCGGCCTCGACCAGCACGTAAAACAGCGCTTCGGAGCGCGCCTGGGCGACCGCGGCGTCGTCCGCGGCCGTCAGGGCGCCGGCCACCGCGTCGACGAACAGCCCGCCGACGAAGGCGATGGTGGCGGGAAGCACGCCGTTGACGATCGTCGCGGCGGCCATTACCACCGTCAGCGAGGCGCTCGTGTCCCAGACGATGCGCATCGCCAGCGCGCTGTAGCGGAAAACCGACAGGAATCTGTTCACGGGATTGGAAGGTGGTTCAGCCGCCATGGCTAGCCGGCCCGGATTTCAAATGGATATGATACGACTCGCGCAAGGCGAAGGGATCAATGCTCCCGGCGCGGAGCATACCGCAAATTTGCACGAACCTGGAAAATTGCCTCGGCAGATTTAGAGTATGGTGCTAATTGCCGAGGTATCGCGCCGGGACTTGTCAGGCGCCCTCGCGGTTGAGAATTGGACTGCCTCGGGCTCCTATGCAAGAATTTCGCCTCGGTCTCGCTGGCGCGAAGGGCAATGGCAAAACAACTGGAAGATCTTTGGGACAACGTACCCGGCTTCGACCCGGCCAAAGGAGAATTCAGGCGGCTGGACCTGGACCGGTGGCTCAAGGAAAACAGGGTTATCGAGCAGGCCGGAGCCGATGGGGAGCAAAACAAACCGTCGGCTGGTGAGGCGCGCGCGGGTGTTCCGGACAAGATAATCGGCTGGGTCAATCGCCGTGGACGGATATGTCGGCAGAATGTCAGCAAGTGGTTGAACGATCTGGAAAGAAACCTCGCCGACATGGAGGATGTCGAGGGGCTGGAACAACGGAAACAGGAAGTACAGGAAACTCTGGAAGACGCGAAACTGGATCTGGAGGGCAAGAAAAAGAGTCAGCGAAATGAATTGGCGGTACAGCAACGGAACGCGGAATACGAGGAAATTGCCGAGCAACAACGCATTTTGCGCGAGAAGGGCCAGAACCCACCCTGTTGGTACGAAATTGTTCCCGCCGCCAACGGGGGTACTCGGGAAAAAGCCTTCTATCTGTTTGATATTGCCGTATTCGATGAGCATATGATCGTACGCAGGCGACCCCCACCGCCCGGTGGCGCATTCGACGATGGCGGCGGACCCTATGCCGAGGAGGCGGCCTCGCTGCCACTTGAAGAGATTCGATATGAAACCCCGCTTGCAGACATGGAAATTGTCGAATTGCTGGAGCCAATCTTCAATGCGGGGAAAGAATCCAGCGTGCGCACCTATTCTTGCGTGTTTTTCGTACAAGTCTGGGATGAAACATCGGAATTCGCAAAGGAGCGGTGGCAGCAAGCTCATGACCGCGTTCTGGAAGGGTTGTTTGGAACGTTCACAGTGCGAGACGAACCATGGCAACCACAGTAAATGAAGAGGTTTCCAAACGCTGGCAAGATGCCGCCCGTTCTGTGAATCAGTCATTGCGATCGTTGCGACGCGTAGTACGAAGGCGTGTATCAAGGAGAAAATGGAACATTTTTTTCAAAGGAAACAGTCAATTCCGGGATGATTTATCCCGAATTAATAAGGTGGGAAAAAGGAGACAGGGGTAAGTGGAAGGTATATTTCTGATTTGGATTTTACAGGCAATGATTATGGCAACCATTCCTGCAATGATTGCAGACTCCAAAGGTAGGGATGTCGTTGGATGGTTCTTCTATGGATTCCTGATCTGGCCAATCGCGCTTGTACACGCACTGCTGATTTCCCCTGCCGATAGCGTTGTATGCAGGTTTTGTACGAAACACATAAGCCGAGAGGCAATTGTCTGCCCCTATTGCCAAAAAGATTTGGCAAAAGAAGTGGACTCAAAACTTAAGTCTAATACCCAGCATACTTCTAAAACTGTTTCACAACCCATAGAAGGAGTGAAATTTGAAAACGAACAATCAATAATAATTGCACAATCTTATCGGAGTAAAGGCAATCAAGAAGAATCAATAGTTCGCAAGCCAGAATCAAATCTGGGCGAGAATGAAACACAAAAAAATGATTTGTCAGACGAAAAGTGGGCATATATTGGAATAGCGTTATCTGTATTCATATTGTTGATACTCATGTTGAGCGTTTCAACAGCCGTTTAATTTAGTTCATAAGCAAGAATTTATGGGTTTCCATCTTGTTTACCTTCTTCATGATTGCGCTCGATCTAGGATTTATTCCTGTGATTCCGCCAATAAGGACCCGTATTGAACCACGGGGATATGACGAGTAACTGTATACGTGATACGACGAAGTGGAGCGTCTCTTTCGGCAGGATCTTTGGCCGATACGAGAATCTTGATGTGTTATCTATCTCGGGCTCATCGTCCAAGCGCTGCCGATGGTGTTTGCACGCCTTAGCCCAGTCTCAGCTATTCGAATATGCCAAGCTCCATTGCGACTACCGCGAGCTTCAAGAATTACGTCATGTCCCTGCGGCGACGGGGAGCTATCGCATCCTTATCCGTGCCTCCCAGCCGGGCGAGTCGCCGGGCGCTTTCGCGTTCGATGAGGGCGATTAGCGCTTCCCGCAGCAGCGAACCGCGCTCACGGCAACCCGTCAGGGCCATCGCCCTCGTAACAAGATCGTCGTCCAGTGTTACCGTTGTCCGCATATGCGTTCTCCCGGCTCGCAGATTCTCCCTACTGAAGCTCGCGTGCGGAAACCGCGTGAGGATGACCGACCAGAAGCCTGTCCGCGGTCAACAGCTTGAGTCCCTCTTCCTGGGCTTGTACCAGTAACAACTCATCGAACGGGTCCTTGTGACCGAGTGGCGTCTTGAGTTCCTTCACGGCATGGGCGATGGTCATCGGCAGAAACTTGACTTCCTGATCCGCCAGCGCGGAAATCACGTCCTCGGGCGAGAAACGGCTCTTGCGGTCCCCCGACGGATGACGTGCGTTGTGTTTCAGTCGCAACTCCCAGAGCGAAACCGAACTTACATGGAATTCGGCGTCACGAGCCGCGAGAATCCGGCGTTCCTGTTCCAGAAACGCTCCGGGTTTATCCATGATGTCGTACAGGTAGGACGTATCGAGCAGCAATCGCATTGCCGGGCCTACTTCTCCTTGTCGAGACCAAGAACCTCTTGGCTGAATGCTGGATCATTGAATTCTTCCGGCCAGCCTTCCCCGTCCCCTTCGATTCCGAGCCGGCGGCGCGCCGCTTCCAGTTTCTCGAAATCGATGCCGCCTCGCTGATCGCAGCGCACCAGTTCAACGACCGGCCGGCCATGCCGAGTGATGACGACCCGCTCGCCGTTTCGCGCCGCGGCAATCAATTCGGACAGGCGCGCTTTTGCCTCACGCAATGCAAGTTCCATGACGAATCGCTCCCGTCGTCAGGTTCGTGACCGTCAGTATGACGTACAGGATAACGCGAATCAAGACTACAATGTGACTACATAGCTCTCAATGCTGCATAGGAAGGCGCTTAGCAGACGGCGTGAACCGGTTCGTTGGTCCTCGTATGCAGGCACAGACGGGACACCCACCCAAGACCGTAGATGAGTGTCCTATTGCCCTATTACGCAAATTATACTTGCATTTTGTAGTTATAACGTTACCCTGATCGCGTGGAGTTCGAATGGGACAAGGCGAAGGACCGGGCAAACACCGAAAAACACGGTGTGAGTTTTGATCTGGCGAAGGGAATCTTTGAGCGACGAGTACTGACAAACCCCAGTTCAAGCCACGAATATGGCGAACAGCGCTTCGTCAGCATCGGTCAGGTCGGAACTGCACTGATCGTAGTCGTTCACACCAGACGCAACGGTCGAATACGCCTGATTTCGGCTCGTCCCGCGTCTCGCAAAGAAAGGTTGAGATACCATGAAAAAATACGAGAAACCTCTGACAACCGGTGAGATCGCCGCCGTTCGGGACAAGCACATCGATTTCAGTGACATCCCTGAGCTAGACGACACTTTCTGGCGCGACGCCCAGTTGGTCGAGCCCGACACCACCGAGCAGGTGACGATGCGAATCAAGCGCTCGGTACTGGACTTTTTCAAGAAGCCCGGCCAAAAGGGTTACCAAACTAGGATCAACCGAGTTCTCGAAACCTATGTTCAGCGGCAAAGGAAACTAGAATCAAGCGGCAGCATGAATCCGCTTGAGCCGCGACGGTGATTAGTCGACACACGTCAGTCGCACTGTTCCGAGGTTAACTGTTCGAGCAGAGTTGCTTCTTCCTTGGGAATTTGCAATTCGTACATGTCAGTGACTCTGGAGAATCTCAGCACGTACTCACACGCAAAGCTCTCATCGGGCGGGAGCCATTCCAGCGGACCCGAGGCGCCTTTCGAGCGGTTGGCGGATGCGCTTACGGGCAGGAGATTCGCGGGGTCGTTTGCGAACTGTCGCCTCTTCTCCGGTTCCCAAAGGCTGGCTCCGCGTTCCCAGGCCCAGCGCAGTGGAACAACGTGGTCGATATCTAGTTCGCTCGATACCGATACGATTTCACCCGTATAGAAATCGTTCCAATGTCCCGCGACTACCCTGCACCCTTCCGTTGTGGTTTCCACGGTTGTCAACGAACGGGCTTCAAGTCGTTCGTGTCGGGTATTGAGGCAATCGTCGTCGGCATCGGCCCAGCCGCCAAAAGCGTTGCGATCATATTCTTCAAGCGAAGTGATCGATGGTGGCGGCTCGGTTGGGCAGTTTCCTTGCTCCTGTTGCGGCTCACGTCCGCCGCTCGCAAGGCAGGCGTTCAGATTTTCAAATGGCTTGAAATTGCTGGTTCGCTCGTAGAACAGTCTCCCGGGACAATGACAAAGACCGGAAGTCGACTTTTTGACGACTTGTTGCGCGGTGGCGTTCCCGGAGATTGATAGGGTTGCGGCAAGCAAGGTGGCAATTGCAATGCAGTTCTTTATGCCCCGATTTTCAGAGAACTCCGGATTCTCGTTCATTGCGAGAACCTCCTGAATGTATTGTTCTATCAATTGGTCTGTTTGTTGATCAATCGCTTCTGGCTTTTCCTGTCAGTTCGCCAAGAATCTTCAAATTCCGGATAGATTTGTTCGAAGTATAGCGGGGGCTATGGCAATAGCAATTGATGACTTCGTTGCGATTCAAAATATGAAGTCTCAGGCGCCGATGGCGCGGCGGGCGAGGAAATTCTTCAGCGGAGCGGCGCGGTCGACGAGGTTCAGGCCGGTATTGCGCAGCCAGCGCAACGGCAGCGGCTGGGCGCCGAACAGCCGGTGCAGGCCTTCCATCGTCCACATCATTCCCAGGTTGTCGCCCTTGCGTCGGCGTTCGTAGCGGCGCAGCACGACCGGGTCGTTCAGGCGTCTCCCGGCGGCCAGGCCGGCGCGCAATTCCTCCGCGAGCACCGCCACATCCCGGATGCCGAGATTTACGCCCTGACCGGCCAGGGGATGGATCGTATGCGCGGCATCGCCGGCAAGCACGATGTTGTCCTTTACGTAACTGTCCGCATGACGCTGCCGCAGTGGAAAACGGAAGCGCCGGTCGCTCCATTCGACTTCGCCGAGACGACGTTCGATAGCTGCGGCAAGGCGCGTCCGGAACCGCTCATCCGGCATTTGCACAAGCTCGTCCGCCTCGTCCGGCTGCGTCGACCAGACGATGGAACTGTGCCTGAACTTACTTTCGCCGGCGGCCGCCAGCGGCAGAAAGGCCAAGGGACCCGTTTCGAGAAATCGCTGCCAGGCCGTGTGCTCATGGGACCGGGCAGTCCTGACGGTCGTCACCAGCGCCGCCTGGCCGTAATCCCATTCCCGACTCGAAATGTCCGCCAGCCGCCGAACGGCGGAATTCCCGCCATCGGCCCCAACCAGCAAATCCGTCCGAAACTGCTCTCCGGATTCGCCCGTCAATACAAGCTCGCCGCCGTTTCCCGGCTCCAGCGCGGCACAAGTGAAGGGTGTTACGACACGCAGATTCGCCTGCCCGCGCAGCCGCTCGTAAAGCCCCGCCAACACGATGGAATTCTCGACAATCGTGCCCAGGCTCTCCACTCCCAGCGCCGCCGCCGAAAAATGAATCGATCCCGTCCCCTCCGCATCCCAGACCCGCATCTCCCGATAATCACAACAACGAACCGCCCGAAGCCCGCTCCAGACCCCAACATCATCCAGCACCCGGCGCGAAGACTCGTTCAACGCGCTCACCCGCGGATCGAACCGCAATTCCGGCACCCGAAAAGGCAACTCCCCTTCATCCGGCAACCGCCGCTCCACCAACCCGACCCGCAACTCAACTCCATCCAGCAAACAAGCCAGCGTCGCACCGACAATACCGCCTCCGGCGATCACGAGATCAAACTTTTCAACACCGTCATTCATGAACACATTGTAACTTGCGAGCGACAGCCTTTCCGATTCGGCAATGCGAGTCGTCGAGCGGGAAAAAGCTTGGAAAAAGCTTGGGACACCCACTGGAATCCAGGGCTTCACTTGGCGCGGCGTTACGGTGTGATGTTTTGTTGCGCTCGACTCGCACGGAGCTAAGATGGTCAAATGTTGCGATGCCAGCAGTCTGATACAGCCAGAGCCCGAAAGACCAGCGCCCGCGCAAGGAAGGCGAATTGGGTTTGTGGCGGTGGATATTGTTCCGGCTTTTGGGGTAAAACGGCGATTCTGATTCAGGCTTTGAGGAGGCCAAGATGTGTGACGAGAAGACCCAACTACGCGCGGATGAATTTCTGCGCAACCGCGGCGAAATCAGCCGGCGCGAATTCGGCAAGGTTTCGGCTGCCGTGGGATTGGGCATGATGCTGCCCGCTGTGGCCAATGCCCAGGAACTCGGCGAAAGAGACGTGGAGATCACAACCCCGGACGGCGTCGCCGATTGCTATTTCACCTATCCCGCCTCGGGCAGCCACGCGGCGGTGCTGGTCTGGCCCGACATCCTCGGCCTGCGTCCGGCGTTTCGGGAAATGGGCCGGCGGCTGGCGATGTCAGGCTATGCCGTATTGACCGTCAATCCGTTCTATCGCACCGCCCGCTCGCCGGTAGTCGAGGTAGGCGCGAGCTTCGGCCAGCCGGAAACGCGCGAGATCGTCCTGCCGATGGCCAGGCAACTGAACGCCGACACGCATTTCACCGACGCCCGGGCGTTTGTGTCCTGGATTGACGAGCAGCCCGAGGTCGACACCAGCCGAGGCATCGGCGCCACCGGCTATTGCATGGGCGGACCCATGGTCATGCGCACGGTAGCCGCCGTTCCCGACCGGCTCGGCGCGGGCGCGACTTTCCATGGCGGCGGCCTGGCGACCGACGCCGACAACAGCCCGCATCTGCTGATTCCGGAGACCCGGGCGCATATGCTCCACGCCGTCTCCGAGGACGACGACGCGGACGAACCGGAAGTCAAGAATACGCTGGCGGCGGCATACGAAGCGGCAGGCATTCCGGCCGAGATCGAAGTCTACGAAGGCACCTTGCACGGCTTCTGCTCGATCGACTCGCGGGTCTATCACGAAGCCCAGGCGGAACGCGCCTGGAGCCGGCTGCTCAACCTGTTCGAGAACGCGATCGCCTGAAGCGCCAGCCGTACATCATGCGCCCGTAGAAGTTGAACCACTTCCTGGCTTCCTCGTCGTCGAAGGGATAGTCCGCGCCGAGTTGCCGCGCCGTAACCAGTCCGGTGACGAAACAGGTCTCCTGGCTGTTGATGAGCGTATGGGCGCCGCAATGCCAGCTTCGCCGTTTGCCCTGAATGAAGCGGAACAGGTGTACGAGCAGCGCGATATGCCGCACGTCATGGACGACGTGCTGGAACCACCAGCGCTTGACGATCTTGCTTTCGTCAATGCGGCTGTTCGCGTTGTAAGTCACCAGGCAGGGCTTGTCCGAACGCTTCGCCCAAGGCTGCTGGTTGTGCATGATGTAGGTGATTTCGTAGTTGTCGGGGCGCGCGGCGTATTGCTCGATGTGATTGCTGCGGGTCTCGATCGGCTTCGCCTCGTTTTTCGGCAGCAGGGACGCGTCCGAGTGGACCACAGCGTGATTGTGCAACTCGCTCTCATAGCGAATCGACGACAGTAGCCAGGTTTCGAAAAAGCTCGGCGCATCAAGCGCCATCAGGGTCTGATTGGCGTTGCAGGCGAAAACCGCATCGTCAAAGATTTCGGTGTAGCCGTTCTCATCCACGACGGCTACCTCCGACTCGCGCCGGATTACCTTGCGCACCGGCCGGGCCAGGTAGATCTTGTCGCGAAAGGATTCCGTCAGCTTTTCGTAGATATTGCGCGTGCCGCCGTCCCAAGTCTGCATTGGTGTCGCGTTGACGATGTCGAAGAATTCCAGGTAGCGGGCGAACAGCGATGCCGGCATGTCGAACACATTCGTCGCCATCAGGAAGTTGACGAACATGGGCTTGAGCACCTTGTACCTGAAATCGCCGGAAAATCGGCCGAAATTGAGCACGGCGCCCATGCTGAGGTAATTGAAGGGGTTGAGGGCGTTGAGAAATCTCGACCGGGTGCGGTTGAGCGCGCCGAACCATTTCAGGCGTTTCAGCAGTTTCTGGAATCTGTCGATTTCCTCCCGCAATTGCCGGCCGATTTCGGTATCGAGGTCGTGGGCATAGACTTCGCCGCGGTATTTCACGCTATAGCTGAATTTCGTATCGATCAGTTCGACGCCGAGTTGCCGCATCGCCAGCAGGATATGGTGATACACCGTGGGGATGCAGGCGGTGACGGATATGTCAAAGGGGATCGACGAGCCGTCGTCCTGGGGCATGTCGGCGGTAACGGCGTTGCCGCCGACCTGGGGCTGGGCTTCGTACAGCCGGAAGTCGAACCGGTCGGGGTTTTGCCGCAAGGCCCAGGCGACCCCGAGCCCGGACACTCCCCCTCCGATGATTGCTATTCTTCTTGGCATCGTCGCTACCCCGCAAGTCACGTGGCAGGCACTGTAACAGGTTGAACGGACAACTTGAACGAGCCGAAATGCGTTGTCGTGTACCGCGGTCGCGCGAGCAGGCAATGGATGTCGCTTGACTTGATCAGGAACAATACGGACGCGCCGGAATCCCTGCTGGGCGTTCGGCTTCCCCGAGCGAACAGCCAGTGCTTGATTTCGTCGTCGGTGTTCGACCACTGGTACGGATACTGGTATTTGTCAGTCTGTTTTTCTTCCGCGGTGGTGAAACCGAAATTCATTCTATCTGTGGCGATCCAGTCGACATTCACCTTGCTCGTCCAGAAGATGTCGATATTGCCCAAACTGTTGTCGGCGCGGGAAGAAAACCACGCAATCGTGTCCCGGCTGGGAGGCGGCGCCGGGCGCCGGCGTAAACCTGCAATGCGCATAGTTCCACATCGTTGGCAAAGCTCCAATCCTCGACCGATTCGTCTCCGGCGCCGCCGAACAGGTAGAAACCCGGCGTCCGGTCACGGGGATATTGCATCGTCCAGTAAAGCGAGGCGAGCAAGGCCAGAACCAGAATGCCCAGCCCCGCGCGTTTGGCGACCATTGCGGTTCTCCTCAATTGTTCCACACCGCCAGCCAGCGTTTGTTCGCAGAATATCCCCCGAGCCGGGATTCGGCAAGGTATGCCGGGCTTGGGTGGGTGGCTTCGAACCGTCGCCGTCCTCCGTCATTCTGCGCGAAGCGAAGCGTAGTCGCAGAATCTCTCACGGTCGAGCGCGGTCGAGCGGGGACGGTCGAGCGGGGACACTCACGAAATTTACCCAATTTTGGGTATGCGTGAATCGAATTGGCAGTCCTATACTGCCCAAATTCGTGACACCAAGCGGATGCGCATTCATACAGACCTGTGGGATAAGAACGGTGAGGATCACCGGAATAAGCGATAACGGGATAGAAAGACCGCTCGCCCACGATGGTGCAGTCGTGAGTTGGAGCGAGAAGGTTCAGCCGAGACAGGCCGGCGTCCAAGCCCTGGCCGAATCGCTGATGCAGGCAATTGAAGTTGGCGGCCGCGGCATCGTGCATCTTGACGCGCAGAGGCGGATCGTCGAGGCAAACGGCGCCGCGGAACGCATCTTTGAGAAGGGTGATATTTCATCCGGCATGAGCGGTCGCCTGTTCGCGCGTTCAAGGCACAATAATCGCGCGGTTCAGCAGACAATCAATCTCGCCCTGCCGCCTCTCGGAACGCGGGCCGTCGCCGGCCGTGTCATTGTGAATCGCCCGGATGGCTCGGTGCCGCTGGTATTACGGGTGTTCCCAGTAAACGGCGGCGAAAAAGACGCGCAGTCGCGGCCAGTTGCCGCGGTTGTGGTAATTACCGACCCCCTGAGGAGCGCTGGAATCGACCCCATCCTGATTCAACAGGCCCTCGGCCTGACGCCGAAGGAAGCAAACGTGGCAGTGCTGCTGGCCCAAGGCAAGAACGTGCGCGAAATCGCAACCTCGACATACCACTCGGAGGAAACGATTCGCACCCAGATCAAAAGCGCCCGGGGCAAGCTTGGACTGAAGCGGCAGTTGGAATTGGTGCTTCTGGTCAGATCCCTGGGTGTTTTTCCATAAGCAGGTACTGAGGTGATCCTGATTCACAGGACAGTCCGAGGGCTGATTTAAGGTGTGCCCGGGTTGATTTGGAGCCCTCGATTTTCAGAGTCTATGCTTGCCGCGGAGCGCCGTCAATTTCGGCCTTGCGCGCAGGGAGCGCAGCGACCGGA
>JANQSV010000406.1 GCA_028279115.1 Pseudomonadales bacterium | reverse complement strand
TGGGCGCGGCCGAGGATCAGGGCGTGGATGTCCTGGGTGCCTTCGTAGGTGTTGACGACTTCCAGGTTCTGCGCGTGGCGCATGACCGGATACTCGTCGGAAATGCCGTTGGCTCCGAGCATGTCGCGGGCCTCTCTTGCGGTGTCAAGCGCCTTGAGGCAGGAGTTGCGCTTGAGCATCGAAATCAATTGCACTGCCAGCTTGCCTTCGTCGCGCAGGCGGCATGCGCGCAGGCAGCCCTGAAAGCCGATGCTGATGTCGGTCTGCATTTGCGCGAGTTTCTTCTGGATCAACTGGTTCGCCGCCAGCGGCCGGCCGAATTGCTTGCGGTCGAGGGTGTATTGCAGGGCGGTATGCCAGCAGGTGCGGGCAGCGCCGAGAGCGCCCCAGGCGATGCCGAGCCGGGCGGAGTTGAGACAACTGAAGGGCCCGCTGAGACCGCGCGCGTCGGGCAGCAGGTTTTCCTCGGAAACGAACACTTCGTCCATCACGATCTCGCCGGTGATCGATGCGCGCAAGGCGAGCTTGCCTTCGATCTTGGGCGCGCTCAGGCCGGGCATGCCTTTGTCGAGAATGAAGCCGCGGATGGCGCCATCGTCGTCCTTGGCCCAGACGATGAACACGTCGGCGATGGGAGAGTTGCTGATCCAGTTTTTCGTCCCGGTCAACCGGTATCCGCCATCGGCGCTGCGCGCCCGGGTGACCATGCCGCCGGGGTCGGAACCGTAATCGGGTTCGGTCAGGCCGAAGCAGCCGATGAGTTCGCCCGTGGCCAGGCCGGGCAGGTACTTTTCCTTTTGCGCTTCGCTGCCGAAGGTGTCGATGGGATGCATGACCAGGCTCGATTGCACCGACATCATCGAGCGGTAGCCGGAATCGACGGCTTCGATCTCCTGGGCGACGAGCCCGTAGCAGACGTAGTTCATGCCGGCGCAGCCGTGGCCTTCGATCATGCAGCCGAGCAGGCCCAGTTCGCCCATTTCGCGGAAGATCTCGGGGTCGGTTTCCTCCTTGCGATAGGCTTCGCGCACTCTCGGCAGCAATTTTCCCTGGGCGTATTGCCGCGCGGTCTCGCGCACCATGCGTTCTTCTTCGGTCAATTGTTCGTCGAGAAGGAAGGGGTCGTCCCACTGAAAGGGGAAGGCGTCGGGATTCTTGGACATGCCGGCCTCCGGGCCATAATCGGGATGCGGCGCGAAAGTCTACCAAATTAGTCGAATTGTAGGGACGATGCATGCCTCACCCCTGCTTCGATTGCGGCAATGCACTTGGTTAGCCTTTTGCTAGAATTAGGGCATGGATTCCTCGCCTATCCTCGACCCCCTCAACGAGCAGCAACGCGAAGCCGTAACGAGCCAGGCCCAGAACCTGCTGGTGCTCGCCGGCGCGGGCAGCGGGAAGACCCGGGTGCTCGTGCATCGCATCGGCTGGCTGCTGGTCACGGGGCAGTCCTCGCCGTTTGAATTGCTGGCGGTGACCTTTACCAACAAGGCGGCGCGGGAGATGCGGGAGCGCGTGCAAGCGCTTCTGGCGGCGGGCCTGGGCAATAACGGAAACGAGGTCGCGGCCGGGCTTTTGCGGGGGATGTGGATCGGGACTTTTCACGCGCTTGCGCGCCGGCTGTTGATGACGCATCGGCAAGAAGCCGGATTTCCCGACGGGTTCACCGTTATCGACAGCGACGATCAATTGCGGATGATCAAGCGGCTGGCCCGGGACATGCATATCGACGAGTCGCGCTGGCCGGCGCGACGATGCCAGTGGGCCATCAACTCCTGGAAAGAGGAAGGACTGCGGCCCGACAACATCGAGCCGGGGCAGGACGCCCGTTCGCGCGATGTGCTGGAGCTGTACGGCGCTTACCATGACGCCTGCGAGCGGGGCGGCATGGTGGATTTCGCCGAGTTGCTGCTGCGCGCCCATGAACTCTGGCTCAACAATCCGCAGTTGCTGGAGCACTACCGCAATCGCTTCCGCAACATACTTGTCGACGAATTCCAGGACTGCAATTCGATTCAATATGCCTGGGTTCGCGTGTTGGCCGGGGAGCAGGGCCGGGTCACCGTCGTCGGCGACGACGATCAGTCGATCTACGGCTGGCGCGGCGCCAAGGTCGAATACATCCAGCAGTTCCAGGGCGACTTTCCCGATGCGCAACTGCTGCGGCTGGAGCGAAACTACCGTTCGACTTCCAACATCCTGAACGCCGCCAATCGGCTCATCGCCCACAATCGCGGAAGACTCGGCAAGACCTTGTGGACCGACGCCGGCGACGGCGAACTGGTCGGTCTTTACGACGCTTTCAACGAACAGGACGAGGCGCGGTTCATCGCCGAGCGTCTCGAATCCTGGTTCGGCCAGGGCGAGCGCTACTCCGACGCGGCGGTGCTATATCGCTCCAACGCCCAGTCGCGGGAACTCGAAGACGCGCTGCTGCGGGTCAACATTCCTTACCGCATCTATGGCGGCCTGCGGTTCTACGAGCGAATGGAAATCAAGAACGCGCTCGCGTACCTGCGCCTGCTGGTCAACCGCCATGACGACGCGGCGCTCGAGCGGGTAATCAATGTGCCGACGCGGGGAATAGGCGACCGCACGCTGGATACGATCAGGCAAGCGGCTCGCCGGGATCAGAGCTCGCTCTGGGCCGCTGCCGTGCGATGCGTGAACGGCAACGTTCTTGGCGCGCGCGCTTCGGCGGCCGTGCTGCGCTTCCTGCAATTGCTCGACGCACTGCAAGGCGAATCCGGGAAACATGAGTTGGCCGAGCAGGTTCAGTTCGTGATCGAAAATAGCGGTCTGCTCAAACATCACGAGAAAGAAGGCGGCGAAATCGCCCAGAACCGGCTCGAAAACCTCGAAGAACTGGTCAACGCCGCGGGCGGCTTCGCCAGTCTGGTGGAAATGGATGAAGCCGAAGAGTCGAATCTGCTGTCGGCTTTTCTCGATCAGGCCGCGCTCGACGCTGGCGACGCTCAGGCGGAAGGAGACAACGACGCCGTGCAACTGATGACCTTGCATTCCGCCAAGGGTCTGGAGTTTCCGCTGGTTTTTCTGTCCGGCATGGAAGAAGGTCTGTTTCCGCATCGCATGTCGCTGGAAGACCCAAACGGCCTTGAGGAAGAGCGGCGGCTTTGCTACGTCGGCATCACCCGGGCAAAGAAGAAATTGTTCGTGACCTACGCGGAATCGCGCCGTCTCTACGGCAACGTGAGCCTGAGCATGGCCTCGCGCTTCATCAGCGAAATTCCGCGGGAACTCGTTGAAAACCTGCGCTTGCGCGCCCAGGTCCGGCAGCCGCGATGGGCGTCCAACGTGCCTCGCAGGCCCCAGCCGGCGCCGAGACCGGAACCCGGGGGCCTGCCCCTCGGTCAACGCGTTTCGCATAACAAATTCGGCGAAGGCGTCGTGTTGCAAAGCGAAGGGAATGGCGAAAATGCTCGCGTACAGGTAAATTTCGACACTGCCGGAAGCAAATGGCTGGCCTTGTCCCACGCCAAACTGACACTCATCGGGTCCTGAGCCCGCGGAGCGCATCATGAAAATCTCTTCCTTCCTGAGCCTGGCCACCCCCGTGCTGCTGCTCGCCGCCTGCGGCGAACAGGCCGCTCCGACAGGTTCCACGGCCGTTGCCGGGCCAGCCGCGGAGCAAACCGTTCATGAATGGAAGATGATCACTTCG
>JANQSV010000382.1 GCA_028279115.1 Pseudomonadales bacterium | reverse complement strand
GGAAATCGACTTGTCGCCGGGAACGCGTATGCGGCCCTTGATCACGCCTCCCGGCCGCACCAGGAAGCTTTCTTGAGACCTGGCTTGAGACCTGGCTTGAGACCCGGATTCGCTCTTCGAATGCGACTTGTATTCGTCGTCCCCCCTCCGAAAATAACTCAGATCGAAATTCTCCCGCGCCAGCCGTCCCCGGCGCAGATGCTTGCCCAGCGCCGCGCGGTCATTCTCCGCCAACGCCTGGCGCATCAACTTCAGCTCTTCCGCCAAGGCGTCCAGCGCTTCTTGGGCAGCCGAAGAATTGGCGCTGAAAATATCGGCCCACAGCTCGGGGTCGCTCGCCGCCAACCTGGTGAAATCGGCGAAACCGCTGGCGGCGTAGCGATTCGCTTCGGCGCCGGCTTCGCGCCGCGCCAGCAGGCCGGCCACCGCGAAAGCGAGCAGGTGCGGCAGATGGCTCGTCAGCGCGAGAATGCGGTCGTGACGCGCCGCGCTCATGGCAAGCACATTGGCGCCGAGCATGCGCCACATGTCGTGGACCGCGGCAATTGCCCCAGGGTCGGTGTCGTCAAGCGGGGTGAGGACGACGTTGCGGTCGAGGAACAGGTCCGCTTTCGAGGCCGCAAAGCCGCTTTGTTCCGAACCGGCAAGCGGATGACCGGGAACCACTCTGATCCTGAAGCCTGTCGGCAGCGCCGCGAGCGCCTCGGCCAGATGCTCCTTGGCGCTGGCCACATCGGTGATCACGGCTTGCGGAGCGGTGCATTTTTCAAGTTCGCGCAATATTCCGGGCACCGCCAGCGGCGGCGCGGCGATGATCACCATATCCACACCGGAACAAACTTCGCTCAAACCGCCGGCCGCGTTGATCGCCTGCTCGCCAAACGCCGATTGCACCGCCTTTTCGTCGGGATCCACGGCGCCGACCCACAAACCGGCATCGGCGCGCTTGAGGGCTCTGGCCAGGGATCCCCCGATCAGACCCAGTCCGACAATGGCGATGCCGCCCGATTTCATGCCAGCGAATTCATGTTGAAGGGTTTGCGTGCTGTCCGGCGCCGATCGGATAAGAGCCGAGTATTTTAACCGCGTCCGTACACACGCTTAAGCGGCGGAACAATTCCTCGACTTTTTCATCCCGGCAGTGACCCTCGAAATCCACGAAGAAGATGTACTCCCATTTCTCGTCTCGCGACGGACGCGATTCGAGACGGCTCAGACTGATCCGCAAGTTCTCGAAAGGCTCGAGTACCCGGAACAGCGCGCCGGGACGGTTTTCCGCGTAAACCAGAATGCTGGTCTTGTCATGCCCGCTCGGCGCGGCCCGCTCCCGGCCGAGGACGGCGAAGCGCGTGCGATTGCCCGCCTGATCCTGGATCGATTCCGCCAGCGCCCGCAAATCGTAGATCTTGCGCGCCATGTTGCCGGCGATCGCCGCGACGGCCGGATCTTCCGCCGCCATTCGCGCCGCCTCGCCGTTGCTCGCGCATTCGCGCAGCGGCACATCGGGCATATGCGACAGCAGCCACTTGCGGCATTGGGCCAATGATTGCGGATGCGAGGCGACGCAGTCGAAGGCGGCTCGCGGGACGCCCTCCCGGGCAAGCAGATGATGTTCGATCGGCACGACCTGTTCGGCGACAATCTGTACACGACTGTCGATCAGGCAGTCCTGGGTATTGTTCACGGCGCCTTCGGTGGAATTCTCGATCGGCGTCACGCCATAATCGGCCTTGCCTGCTTCCACCGCCGCGAAAACTTCGTCGATGGCGCGGCAATCGAGCAATTCGCGGTCATTGCCAAACTGGCGCAAGACCGCTTCCTGGGAGAAGGTGCCCGGCGGTCCCAGGTATGCGATTCTGAGGGAAGTGTTCAAAGGCGGCGCTGCTCGATTAAAGAACAGATTCCGCGACTACGCTTCGCTTCGCGCAGAATGACAGGTGGGAGGGTATGCTGCGGGCGAAATGACGATAATAGACAGTTGTCATTCCGCGCGCAGTCGCGGAATCCATTCTTTCGCGAAGCGGTGGCGCGCAATCGTTTGCCCGGCCGCGTCAATGAGTTGCACCTGGAGGCGATTCTTCGCTCGCATTCATGACGTCTTCCGACTCGTCGATCTGTTCGAGACCCACGAGTTTCTCGCCTTCCTTGAGATTGATCAGCGTCACGCCCTGGGTCGATCTGCCCATGGTGCGGACTTCTTCAGCCCTTGTGCGCACCAGGGTGCCCTTGTCCGAGATGAGCATGATCTCGTTATTTTCGGCAACCTGCACGGCGCCGACGACAGGTCCGTTGCGCCGGCTCGCGAGCATACCGATCACACCCTTGATGCCACGCCCCTTGACCTCGAACTGACTTGTTTCCGTACGCTTGCCATAGCCGTTCTCGCTCACGGTTAAAATTTGCCTGCCGTCGTCCGGGATGATCAGCGAGATCATTTCCGCACCGGCTTGTAAACGAATACCACGCACGCCTCTAGCCTGGCGGCCCATGACTCTTACCGTGGATTCATTGAATCGCACGATCTTGCCGCCGCTGCTAACGAGCATGATGTCCTGCTCGCCGTCGGTTATCGCGGTGCCGATCAAGGTGTCGTCATCGTGCAACTCGATTGCGCGCAAGCCGACGCTGCGCGGTCTGGCGAACTCGGACAATGCGGTTTTCTTCACAACCCCCTTGCGGGTCGCCATGAAGACGAAATGATCCTCGTCGAACTCCTTGACCGTCAGCATCGCCGTGATGCGCTCGCCTTCGTCCAGGGTCGGAATGATGTTGATGATGGGCTTGCCGCGGGAAGTGCGGGACGCGAGCGGAATCTGGTAGACCTTGAGTTGGTACACCTTGCCCGCGTTGCTGAAACACAGCAGCGTATCGTGGGTATTGGCGATCAGCATCCGCGTGACGAAATCCTCGCCCTTGACCGTGGCGGCGGCCTTGCCCATGCCGCCGCGGCGCTGGGCGCTATAGTCCGCAACAGGCTGGGTCTTGGTATAGCCGAGATGGGAGATCGTGACCACGCGGTCTTCCGGCGTGATCAGGTCTTCCATCGTCAGATCGTGCTGGCTGCCGACGATTTCCGTACGGCGGGAGTCGCCGTAATCCTTGCGCACCTGCTCGAGTTCCTCGCGCACGACTCCGAGCAGGCGTCCGGGATCGTCGAGAATCCCGATGTATTCCGCGATCTTGCCGAGCAGGTCCTTGTAGTCCTTTACCAGCTTTTCGTGTTCGAGCCCGGTGAGTCGGTGCAGGCGCAGGTCGAGTATCGCCTGGGCCTGTTCCGGAGAGAGGAAGTACTCACTGCCCGCCTTGCCTTCCTTGAGGCCGTAGGCGGGGTCGAGACCGTCCGGCCGGCAGGCTCCCGCGCCGACTCCGCTGAGCATTTCCACGACTTCGGCCGAGACCCAGGATTGCGCGAGCAGTTTCTCCTTCGCTTCCACCGGCGTCGGCGAGGTCTTGATGAGCTCGATGACGGCGTCGATATTGCCGAGAGCAACGGCCAGACCTTCGAGCAGATGACCGCGCTCCCTGGCCTTGCGCAACAGGTAGATCGTGCGGCGGGAGACGACTTCGCGCCGGTGCCGGATGAAGGCTTCGAGCATGCCCTTCAGATTGAGCAACTTGGGCTGGCCGTCGACGAGGGCGACCATGTTGATGCCGAAACCCGATTGCATCTGGGTATGGGAATAGAGGTTGTTCAGCACCACTTCACCCATTTCGTTCTTGCGCAACTCGATGACGATGCGCATGCCGTCCTTGTCGGATTCGTCGCGCAACTCGGTGATGCCTTCGATTTTCTTTTCCTTGACGAGTTCGGCGATGCGTTCGATCAGTCTGGCCTTGTTGACCTGGTAGGGGATCTCGCTGACGATGATGGTTTCCTTGCCGCTGTTCTCGTCCCTGAGAATCTCGGCGCGGGCCCTGACATAGACCATGCCGCGGCCCGAGCGATAGGCCTGCACGATGCCCGCCCTGCCGTTGATGATGGCGGCGGTGGGGAAATCGGGTCCGGTGATATGTTCCATCAGCTCGTCGACGCCGATTTCCGGATCTTCCAGCAAGGCGATCGCGCCATTGATCACTTCTTCGAGATTGTGCGGGGGAATATTCGTCGCCATGCCCACGGCGATGCCCGAGGAGCCGTTGATCAGCAGGTTCGGAATCCGCGTCGGCAGCACATCGGGAACTTCTTCGGTATCGTCGTAATTGGGCGAAAAATCAACGGTTTCCTTATCGAGATCGGCAAGCAGTTCCTGGGAAATGCGCGCCATGCGAATTTCGGTGTAACGCATGGCCGCGGCCTGGTCGCCGTCGACCGAACCGAAATTGCCCTGGCCGTCGACCAGGGGATAGCGCAGGGAAAAATCCTGGGCCATGCGGACGACGGTATCGTAGACCGCGCTCTCGCCATGGGGGTGATACTTGCCGATCACGTCGCCGACGACGCGGGCGGATTTCTTGTAGGGCTTGTCGTGATCGTTGGACAGCACACGCATGGCGAACAGGATCCGGCGATGCACTGGTTTCAGGCCGTCGCGCACGTCGGGCAGCGCCCGGCCCACGATCACGCTCATGGCATAGGCGAGATAGGACTCTCGCATCTCGGTTTCTAGCGCAATGGGAGAAACCTGCTGGTCGGATTCCGGCATTGGAGGAAGTATCTTGAGCTTGTTTACTTATTGATTTATCGGCTGCTGAACGCGCCGGACAAGGTTGAAAATACTACCACATCGCCGCTTCAATTGCTTAAGTCAAAATGTTGCCGCAGAGCGTATCCTTCAGCCTGGCAAGCGGCTTCGATCCGTCGCCGCCGGCTGGCGCGGGGTTTAGCGGACGCTGTGAATACGTCCCTGTACGCTTCGGCCCCGACATCCATGTCGGGGACGCCCGCTAAACCCCGCGCCACCCGACGGCGACTCACATCTTCTTGAGCCAGAGGCAGCCGTTGTTGGACAGGCTGTCGATTTTGTTCAGGAGGGCTTGGTGGGCGGCCTTTTCTTCGTTCGTGGGTTCGTAGCGGGTCAGTGGGGCGTGGGAGTCGGCGGTTTTGCGGCGGGCTGTGGCC
>JANQSV010000364.1 GCA_028279115.1 Pseudomonadales bacterium | reverse complement strand
CGCCACGGCCAGCGTCGCTCTGGCCCGGCGCCGCCACCTGCTTGGCGACCATGCCGGCGCGGAGCGAGCGGCTCTGGCGGTGCCCACGCACGCACAAGGGGCCCTCGTCGGCGCGCGAGCCGCGTTGGCGAATGATCGTCTGACTACCGCGTTTCGCTTCCTGGAGCCCTTCGTCAATGGGCTGTTCCCGATTCCGGACGCCAGCGTCGCCGGTTCCACCGCCGCGGTGATGGCGACCGTCTTGGCGCGCGGCCGGAGGTTCCCGGAACTCGGGCGTCTGGCGGGCGGGCTTGTCGAAGCGCCGAATCTGCCGGCCGAGATGATGCCTCCAACCGCGCGCGCGGCATGGACCAGCGGCCTTGCCGCCGAGGCCTGGGACCGGTTTTCCGGAGACGATCCATGGCAGGTAGCCGCGCGCCTGGAACTGGCGGTGCTGGCCGGCGACATCGGACTCGCGTCACGCCTCTTCGAAAAGGCCGGGCCGCTGGGGGGCGTATCGGCCCCCGCGCTATCCCTCTTGCGAGGCGATTTGCAGGAGCGGCCCGCGGCAGCCGCGGAAAAAGTCTTCGGCGCCGGCGTCATCGTGCATATCTGGCGAACGCACCCGTTCCGCTGGCAGCCGTGGGTCGAAGCCGCGCGGCGCACGTCCGCGGACGTTTCCGTGTTCGACCTCGGGGCGGGCGACATACCGGAGATCGACGCGATTCCACAAGTAGTGCTTGACGACGGGTCGCTCATTCAAATGCTGCAGCCGGTTGCCGGGACCGTGGAAGCGCATGGTTCGGGGGTATGGATAGACAGCAAATTGTGCGCGGGCGCGGGCGTGGACCGCGAGTGGCCGCAAGCGGAAACCGACGCCGCGCGGCATGGCTTGCCGGCGGCGTCGCGCGCCGACGATGCCGCCGTGCAAGTGCTTGCGGCGGACAAGAGCCTGCGGAACGCCGTGGACGGACGACCGACAGTGGCTATCGCGCCTCCCGGCGACCCGTTCTGGGCCGGACCGCTGCCCGAACGCGTGTGGCCCGCGTTGCGCGTAGTGCGCTTCAACGCCAAGGCCGGCTGGTCCGGCGCGGGAGAGAAGGTCGTTGCCGCGGCAACTTCGTTGTTGTCGCTCGCTGACCGATAGTTCCGACCACGATGCGAGACAGCCCCCCCATGGAATTTCGCGACCCTTCCGGCGCTCACCGTCTGGCCGGAATCCCGGTTATGGAGCGCACGATCACCGACCAGACCATTCAGGACGAGGATGTGTCCGGCGTGATCTTCCAGGACTGCGTGTTCGAGCGAGTGCGCTTCGAACGCATCACGTTGACGAGAACCATGTTCATCAACAGCCGCTTCGACGATTGCGTTCTTGAGGACTGCGGCATCGAAGGGACCGTCTGGAACGCGTGCCAGGGCTCGGGTCTGCGCATCGCCGGAGGCGTGTTGTCGTACGCGGTTTTCTCGCGATGCAAGCTTGCGCGGCTGGATTTCGAGCAGACGGGCAGCAACGTCGCGCTATCCGAAAGTACTATCGACCAATTGACCTTCAGCGGCGCCGCGCGGACCCAGAACATATTGACCATATCCGACTGCGAGATGGAATCCGTCCTGGCCGAGAACGCGGAGTGGACCGGGGCCACGGCCGTGGGCGTCCGACTCGCCGACTGGTCGCTGCCCGGCGCCGGTTTCACGCGTTGCAGTTTCATTGCCGTCATCGGCGAAGACGTGGATCTGTCCGGGGTGCGCTTCGACGCGTGCAATCTGTACCAAAGCAAATTCCCCGGGGCGCGCTTGCGCTCGGCGGAACGCTGCATCTTCGCGGAATGCGATCTCAAGGGGGCCGACCTCGCTGACGCGGCCCTTGAGGGAGCCTTGTTCGCGAAAGCGGACGCCTCCGAAGCCAATTTCGAACGGGCGCGGCTGGACGGCGCCATGTTCCCCAAGGCCAGATTGGTCGGCAGCCGCTTCTCCCAGGCCCGCGCGCATGGCAGCGTGTGGAACGACGCGGACCTTTCTTCCGCCGATCTCAGCGGCATGGACGCCTGGCGAAGCGTATTTCGCAACGCGCTGTTCCAGGGCGCGGAGGTCACCAATGCCCGCCTCGTCGAGGCCGACCTGCACGGCGTCAAGGAAAGCCTCGCCGGAGCCCATCTTGAAGGGGCGCGGGGAAGCGTGGAATGGCGCGCCGAACGTGAGGAGGAACTCCGGCGGGATTCCGGGAACTGATCGAGGGAAAAGCCCTCGCGTTTGCGCAGGTAAACGCAACCAGGGTCAATCGAACAGGAACGTCCGGGCCTTCAGACGCGCTTCGCGCACCGTATTGGATATCCATGTGCCGGCGCGCTGCAGAAATGTGCCGCGAACGTCTTCATCGACCGTGTCGGCGCGCCGGATGTCCGCGCCCACCTGAGCCACGCGCACGCGAACCGTTTCAGTGCGCGTATCTTCTACCGCGTGACGGTTTCTGGTGCTGGTGAGAAAGTCCCTGGCTGCTATATGCATCGTTTCGGCCGAGACTCCGACGTTCGGCGCCTTGATGGCGAGCGGACGCGACGCGGCGAGCACCAGCGCTTCGTCGCCGCTCCGCTCGATCACGCTGAGCACCCAGATTTTCCCGGACGGCTCGCCTTCGTCCCCGGCCCAGATCAGCACACGGTCCCCGGGCGCGGGACGAACCAGACACGAGGCCGCCGACTGCGCGACGCGGCCGTCCTCAAGCGAGCCCGACGTTTCCGACCACGCGGCCACGATAGCCTCGCATAGCGCGCCCCCGGGCGCTCCGCCCGTCTGCTTGCTCAATACGCGCTCCAGCACCGAGGAATCCCGCTGATTCCGGGGCGACTCGCTTGCGCGTTTCGCAGGCGTCCGCAACGGTTTCGTTGGACTCACGCCTATTGACCTCCCTCCGTCTGACGCTTGATGGATTCAAGCAACTGTTCCAGGGTAACCCCGGACTGCCTCATCACGTCGGCCACTTCGGTGATGCCCAGAGTGCGCCACAGCATCAGCATGTGCAATACGGGAATTGCGGGCGAGTGGTGGTCCTGCCGCACCATCAACTCGGCGGAGCGCTCGATCATTTCCCAGGCATCGGCAGACGGGCTCATTTGCGCGCCCGATTCCGCCTGCTCGCCGACCGCGTCCGGGTCCAGGTCCGGGCCCTCGACGCCAAGTAGCGGCGCAAGCGCCTGCCGACCCTCCCGCGGCGAGACCAGGCTCGGGCCGCAGATGGCTTCGAGCCGTTCGCCCCAGTTCTCGAAAACCGCCCCCAGCGTAGCCGAGGCGGCCTGCCGCTCCGCGACTCCGACCGGCGCCGGACCCCACCCGACGGTAGCCGCCAACTCGGGGACCCGACTCATCAATCTGCCTATCGGCGCCGCGCGCTCGCTCAGATCGCCGTCATCCGGATCCCCGCGCGGATGGACGCCCGTGTCCGGGTCCGGCCAAGTCGTCATCACGGCGACCAGATCCTCCATGGCCTCGGCGAACGCGGTCAATCCATGCCCGCGCCACATCGCCTCGGCATATGTCACCAGCAGGCGAATGTCCTTCGTTTGTTCGGAAAGCCTCTCGACCATGTCGATGACATCGTCGAAGGTTATGGAGTCGGACTCCAGTTGCTCACCCTCGATGGTAGCGTCCTGATTGCTATCGCTTATCGCCTGGTCCAGCGCCTGGCTCGCTTCCATGAACGCCTGCTCCCAGCGCAGGTCCGCGCCGCACGGATCGGCTCCGGGGACCGGCGTGTGCAATATCTCGTTGGACATCGGTCAAAAACCTCCTTCCAAGGACATGAGGGCGTGAGCGGAGAACGCCGGCACCGTTACCGGTCTGCCGTCCGGATAGGTGATCCGGGCAGTTACGCGAAGTTGCTGAATAGCGCCCGCGGCGTTGACGACATCCCGCTCGAGCACCAGGTCTCCGCCCGAGAGTCCCTCGAACAGGCGCAGGAGCCCGCCGCTGCCGCCGGGCGCGACGATCCATTCCAGACCTTCCGGATCTTCGGTGCCGAGAAAGCGGTAGCTTGAGTTCTTGGCCAAGCGAATGCGCGCTCCGAATGGCGCTCCATAGCGCCAGGTATGTACGCCGTCCTCGTCGATATCGACGCCCTCGAAGCCGAACTCAATGATGTTCTCGGCCAGTTGTTCGTCGACCGGCCGGCTACGCCAGTCAACGCGAAACCGGATGACCGTCCGACCGTCCTCGTCCTGGATCCAGAACGCCGCGCTCTCCGCCAGGTCCGACGCCAGCGGCATCGGCACACGCGGCAACCTGTCGCGCGCCGCGAGCAAACGGGCCACGAAGGCATCCAGCGTGGACGGTTGAATATCCGGAGCGTTGCGGTCGTCGGAATAAGGCCACTGCCAGACAACATAGCGCTCGAAAAACGCAACCAGTTGTTGATATTCGGACATCGCTTCCGCCAGAACGATTTCCTGACACGCGTCGGCGACCTGGCCCCGAAAGCGGGACAGGGCGTTGGCCACGTAGTCGTCCCGACCGCTGACAAGCGCTGCGGGCGGCGCCTCGCAGGCGGTCTCCGATCCCTCGGCCCAGGATCGAACCATTCCTTCCAGACCGGCCAGCGCCGAGTCCCCGTCGCCGCGCTGGTGTGCGTCGATGTCCGCCGTGACATTGCGCCACTCCAGCAGCGCCTCGCCGCTGACCAGTTCCGTGTCGATGAAAGGCGCGGCGTATTGCCCCTGGATGCGGCGCAAGCGGACCAGACCCCGTTCGAAGCGCCGCATGAGCGCGTTGCTGTCCGCCGCGGGATCCAGGTGGATGCCCAGCGGATCCTCCACGTCCAGCGCCTCGGCGCTCGCGGCCAGCACGTTCTCCACGACGCGGGCGCGAATGGCGAGCACACGCTCCGCCTCGGCCTGCGCCTGACGCTCCCGCAGCCAAAGCTCGATTTCCATCAGGTCGTCGAGCGCCGGCGCCACCCGTATCAGGCGCTCCGCGTATTCTCGCGCCGTTCCGGCCGGATTCGCCGGACGCAAGGCCTGCTGGGCCTCCACCATCACTCCCACGACCAGTTCGCTGGCAAGTTGACGGATGATCCGTTGCGCCACGCCGGGGGAAAGATCGACCGGCAAATCGGAAGCGAATTGATCGAAGACGCGCAGTCTGTTCCGCGCCGTCGCTACCGCCTGCGCGTCGAGCGTCACCGGGCCGGCCAGCAGTGCGGCGTCCGCGTTCGTCGGCAGTTCTCCGAAACCGGCGTTGATCAGCCGATCCAGGAACCCCAGCCAGGCTTCCACGCCCGGCGATATTACCAACGAGGCCCCACCCCCTCCGCCTGCCGTGGACCGCACCATCAGCGGCCCTATATCGCGCAGGATGAAACGCTCGGACGCTTCGCGCGCGTCGATGCGGATGCGGCTCACCGCCGCTCTGGCGTCGAGGGACACGTCTGGTCCCAGCAAGGGCAGGGCAACCGCCCGACCGAGTATGCGCAGTTCGAACGAATAGTCGGGACGGTCTTCGGTGGCGGTCAACCACTGCTGGGCCGGATCCTGAAGCGCCGCGCGCAAGTCGAGCAATGCGCCATGTTGCTCGCGCCAGTTGGAACTGCGGTCGATGACCTGGCGCGCCGCTGTCGCGACCGGACCATTGGTGTAAACCGAATCGGCCCATTGCTGCATCGCGGCGACGAAGTTCTCCCGCGCGTCCGCCGTCAAGCCGTCGATATCCAGTCCGCCGCGCGTCGGGGGCCGCGGCCGCGCCCCGGTGCGAATCATCGCCAGGTCGATGCCTTCCGGCCATGCGCCCTGATCGCCTCCGAAAGCCGCTGTCAGCAAACGCGACACATCCACCTCGGCCGGATCGTTGTCGAGGCCTTCGTAGGCCGCCAGCCACTCGCTGACCTGTCTTGCTTCCTCGATCCAGCGCACCGGGTCGTCGGTCGGAACGAGGCGCCGGCGCGCCTCTCTTTGCAGAGAGTCGGCGAGCGGGACGAGCAGGTAACTTTCCAGAAATGCGGCGCCGAGTTCGGACGCGGCGCCCGAATTGGGTACGAGGGGGCCGAGGGGCGTCAACGGCGAAAATCCGCCCGTGTCGGACAGGCGCAGGCTGGTGCCCGCAACCCGATGCACGCGCCCGCCGCTGGGAATGGCCCCTATTCCCTCCGCCGCCCAGGGCACGGCGGCTTCCCGGGCGGCAGTATCCACCGCGCCGCGCAATCCGGCGGAACGGTTGAAGCCGTCGATCACCGCCAGGGCCGTAAGCACGAGACTGAAGATGAGCACCGCGAGTCCTGTCCAGGCGCCGGCGTTGCTGCCGGCAACCGGCTGTGTGCGATCCGTGGTTTGCGCAACCGCGGCGCGAAGGCCGCGGCCTCCGAGGCTGAGCGAAGCTATGTCTACCGACGATGGCGTCGCGGCCAGCACCCGATCCAGCGCGTGGGGCATCTCGCGGGACTGCGCCAGCGCCAGTTCCTTCAGTCCCGTTCGTTGACCGCCGGTCAGCCAAGTGCGCCCGGCGTCCATCGCCAATTGACCGCAGATCGCGTCCCCGTTGCGGTTTCTGGCGTCGATGATCTGCCAGGCCGCTACATCGCTGGCGGGGAAGACGAAGTGCATCGCCGCGCGCATTCCGAGTTGCCGGGCGAAGGCCGATGCGCGTCCGAGCGCCTCTCCCGGAACGCCGCCCGCATCCACGAGCGTGACGATGCCATCGACCGGCCGGCGCCAGGGCAGCGCCCTCGCCAACCGTCCAAGCATGCCCGTGTCCGCGCCCGATGCATCGATCAGGATCATATCTCCGGCAGCGGCGATGCCCACCGTGCCCGGACCCGGCGGCGCCATGCCCAGGCCGCGGAACAAGGCCGCGGAGCCCTTGCCGGAGACAATGACCAGACGCAGGGCGCCGGGATCGGCCATGCGTCTCGCCTCCGCGAGAGCGCGGCGCAGGCCAAGCCTGGTCGATGCGCCCCAGCCCGTCGCCACGGCCGGCGGCGCCGCCGCCATCGCCTGGCGCCGACTCGCGGAACGCGCCCGGAACTTCTCGGTGCTCGTCCGTATCAGCCAAAGGAGACCCTTGCCGAGCAGAACGAGGAGTTTCCATACGATCCAGAGCGCCACGAGGAAAAGAATCAACGCGACGACGATCAGAACGATCAGCAGCACTATCTCAAGCGTGCCGCCCGACATCAATCGCGATACATAACTGACGATCTGACTGAACATCTAGCAGTCCTCGCCGTCCGGCTGGCTGTCGAGCAACGATGTCCCGGACGACGCATCCCGATCGGGGTCGTCCAGGGACGACAGGTCGGGGGGGCCGATGCTGCGTTCGAACGGCCCTTCTTCCTCCGTCAGCGGCAAGTCCGCGGCGACGCGGTCGGCAATGCGTTGCGCTTCCGCGAGGGAATCGCCGGACAGCAGCAGCCATGCCGCGAAACCTCCGGCCAGCCATACCGCGAGACCCAGCGCCGCCAGCGACATCGTGGGCAGCCCGAAGCGCGCGGGACGCGTCCCCGAGGCGAGCGCCATGGAACCGCCGGCCGCCGTGCCCACCGTTTCCTCGAGCGAAGCGGTCAATGAAGACAGGCCGGCGCCGTCGCCGCGCAACGAGCCTTCAAACCCCGCCCGGAAGATCGCCAGATACAGCGGCGCCAGCAGGGCGGCCCCGCTTTCGTCCAGTCCCGTGTTCAAGGTACTGTGCGCCGCCACGCGCGCGCGGTTCACGATCTCCTGTCCCGCCAGCGCGGATCCGTAAAGTTCGAACTCCAGCAGCCGCTCGCGCCAGCGGTCCAGTCCCCCGGCCGGATGATGCAACATGCGCTCGTCCGCAAGTCCCACCAGCGCATAGGCGGCCATTCGCGAAGTATTGACATCGCTCCGCACGGCCGGGGGGAGCGAGCGCACGAACGCATCGACGCCGCGGGCGAGCCGGTTTCTGCTGGCCTCCATCGCCGCAGCCTCAGAAGGACCACCGCCCCCCTCGAAGACCTGCTGAGCCAGCGACTGCTCTTCTTCGTCGAGCAAATCGAAGAACGGAACGGCGCGAACGGCTACCGAGATGCCGATGCTCACGAAGGACCTCCACTCCATCTGTCATGCCGCGGCGGCGCCATCCGCGGCGCGCCGGCGCCGAGCGCCTCCGGGCGTCCCGCGAAACCCCGGACGGCGCCCATCGATCCATCGTCTCCACCCTCCGGGATGAGCAGCGAAAACGATGCGCCGGCGGGCGGCGCCGACTTCGCGGCCAACGCGAGATCTCCCTGTCCGCCGCGCCACGACATGTCGGCGTCTATGCGGTAAAGGCCGAGCAGTGGCCCGCTGGACACGCCGATACGGGGGTCGCGGTCCACCGGATGACGCGCGCATCCGGCTACACGGCGCGTCAGCGCTTCCTGAATACGGTCCGGCGCCGCCAGCGCGGCGCCGTCGAACCAGGTGCGCGCCGCCATCAGATCGGCGGGACGGGACGACTCGATGGCCAGCAACAGCGCGCCTTCCGGCGCGCCGTGCGCCACTATTGTCTCGCTGCCGTCAACACGCTGGAACAAATTCGCCCGGAACGGCAAGCCGACCCCCGACGCGGCCGATTCGGCCGCATATAACAGTCTCCGCATCGAACCGCGCTGGTCCGCGGGATCCCATGCCTCGTCGAGCGCCTGGAATACGCCCGCCGCGCTGCGCACGCCGAGCGCCAGCCGCAAGGCCTCCACTCCCAGCCGCCCCGGCGGCACTGTCGGGGCGGCGAGCAAGGCCTCGATGACCCCCACGCCGCGCGCCAGTTCAGCGGCGACTTGACTCATCGTTCGAGCCGCCGGGCGCTCTTCCGCGCCAGGCAGCCGCAAGGTCGCCATGAATCCCGCGCCGAGCGCCGCGAGCGAACCGAGTTGCTGGTTGAGGTCGGCGCGCAAGGGGTGTCCCAGCCCGACCAGCAAGGCGGGGGGAGACCAATCCTGAAGGGCGTTCCAGACATCGCCGTGGAAAATCAGACGAGCCACCGGCAGCGCGGTTTCAGACGGCGCGTCGTCCCCCTCCCGCAATTCGATTTCTCCTCCCGAAGGACCGCGCGCGATGAGGAAGTTCCTGCTGTCGCCTTCCTTGCCTTCCGGCAATGCCTGGAAAACGGGGCCGCACCGGAACGGTTGGCCGTCCGGAAATATCCCCGCGCATTCGATCAGCAGACGGGAAGACGCCAGCGCCGTCGCGTCCATTTCGAAAGCAAGGAAGCCCCATGGCCAGGGATCTCCCGTCAAGGCCGCAACATGCGACATCGCCGCGAAGCGGCGATCGGTGTCCTGGAAGTGCTTCGGCTCCAGCACCATGCCGTTCCGCCAATCGACCGGATCGGGAATCGACGTTGCAGTCATCGTGACTGATCCTCCCTGGTTAGCGGCGCCAAAAGAGCCAATTAACGCCGCTGCTCGACGGCTCGCCGCCGCTCAGCTCGCAGCCGTCGTTGTTGATGGTTACGCGCACCGCGCCGTCCAGCTCGAACCGAAGCGGCGGCGGAGCGGTCAATGTGTCGCAAAATAGCACACCCGCGACGTCTTCATCGATTTCCACTTCGAACGGCCCGATGGCCGTGCCGGGAACGACTTCCCAGGAGTCGAAGATCGCCTCGGGGTGCGCGCTCTTGAACGCCTGGCCGGTTTGACCGAACCAGCCGTTCGTATTGATGCGCAATATCTCGGGCAAGAGCCTCATGTCGGCAACCCGGACGAGTTCCACGCGCACCGGCCTGCTCCGATTGGGGTCCTCGATCATCTCCAACTCTATCTGGTTCAGCCTCAGCGGCCGCTCCGGAGGTTCGGGGCGGGGCGCGCTGCTGCCGCCGCAGCCGGCCAGCATCGCCGCAACCGCCAGGGCGGCCGCGACTCTCATGACTCGGCCCGCTTCACGCCGTCGACGGCGAACGCGCCGTCCCGAAAATCCACGACCGAGTCTCCCGGCGCTTGTCCGGACCCGATCCTGTCGAGCACGTACTCCGCGATCAGCGGCCGAATCGCGCTGGCGATAATGCCGTCCAGATACCGCGCGCCCTGAGGCGTGGTCTTGACGCGTTCCGCGAGCCAGTCGCGCACGCCTTCGCTGAACCCCAACGTGCTGCGATGGGAGGCCTGATAAGCCGCCGCAAGCCGTTCCAGCCGAAGGCCGGCAATTTCGGCCAGGGCCTCCTCTCCAAGCGGCCAGTAGGGCACGAGTTGCAAACGGCCGATGAAAGCGGCGGGGAAGTGCCGCGACAACGCCTTGTTCAGCGACTGATGGAACGCGTCCTCCTGCAACGGAGAATCGGCTGCCGCCGCCTGGTCGATGACGGTGTCGCCGGCGTTCGTGGTGAGAATGATGAGGGCATTGGAGAAATCGGCCTCCACGCCTTCGGCGTCTTCCATCCAGCCCCGGTCGAGCACCTGATAGAGCATCTCGATCACGTCGGCATGCGCTTTCTCGATCTCGTCGAGCAACACCACGGAGTAGGGCGTACGCCGGATGCCCTCGGTAAGGACGCCGCCCTCGCCGTAGCCTACATAGCCGGCGGGCGCGCCTTTCAGTCCCGACACCGTGTGCGCTTCCTGGAACTCGGACATGTTGATATTGAGCAGTCGACCGCCGAACAGCACATCGGCTATGGCGTGGGCCGTTTCCGTCTTGCCGACTCCCGACGGTCCGCAAAACATCAGCGCGCCGACCGGTTTGCGCCGGTCGGACAGTCCGGCGAGATACGCGCGCGCTTGCGCGGCGCAGCGCTTCAGGGCGTCGTCCTGGCCTATGACGCGCTCGGCGAG
>JANQSV010000359.1 GCA_028279115.1 Pseudomonadales bacterium | reverse complement strand
CTTCGCCGGGCGATCTCTACGTGCGCATCGAAGTGCGGCCGCATCCGGTTTTCGAGCGCGACGGCGCCGACCTGCATTGCGACATCCCCATCAACTTCGTCGACGCGGCGCTCGGCAACGACCTCGAAGTTCCCACTTTGAGCGGCAGAGTCAAACTCAAGATTCCGGTCGAAACCCAGACCGGCAAATTGTTCCGCCTGCGCGGCAAGGGCATTACCCCCGTCCGCGGCGGCCCGCCCGGCGACCTGCTTTATCGCCTCGTTGTGGAAACGCCGGTCAAACTCACCTCGCGCCAGCGCGAACTGCTGCAGGAATTCCGCCAGATCCAGGAAGAACAGGGCAACCGCCAGTCGCCGAGACGAAAAAGCTGGCTCGACGGCGTCAAGCGATTCGTCGAGAGCCTGCGGGCCTAGTCGTACAGCCGGCCGAGATTCCAGCTGGCGGAGGCGCCGCGGGCATCGGTCAGAACCGCGAAGAGCGGCTTGCTGGTCTGTGCCGGTGCGATGACCGTCATTTCCAGATTTTCGTTTGCCGGCAAGTTCACGGCATGGATATCTTGCGGCTCCGAGTTGTCGAAACCGAATTTCAACGCCGCATCTTCGCTGGCGTTCAGCATGATCTCGAATTGTTCACCGGGTTCGATTTTACCGTTGGTCCGGAAATTCACGCGAATTTCGCCGAGAGTGCGGGAACCGTGATCGGTCCAGCCCGGAGGGATGGCTTCGTATATGATCGAAAGCCCAAAAGCGATGCCGACGAGCAGCAAATTGGGCCATCCCCAGATGCCCATGGAACGCCACCATTCGACCGAAAAGCGAAGCATCAGCCGCCTTGGGCGCCGTCGGCGTACCGTACGTCGCCAAGCTCCATTGTTCGCCTGACGGGCTTTGCCGGTCGCAAACGAGCCGAATAGATCACGATTCCGGTAATCGCCATGGCGGTCATCATCGTGCCGAAGACAAACCAGATCAGCTTGGTTGCGAAGCCGCCGAAGTATCCGAAATGCAGGGGGTCGGAAGCTTCGGAAATGCGCGTGTGCAAATCGAGTTCTTCGCCGCGGAAACTGCCGGTCACTTCCAGCGATATCGGGTCGATGTAGACGGTATTCGCGCGTGGCCGCACCAGGGCCGCGGTCAGATCCCCCTGTATCAGCAAGCTGCCGTTGCGATTGCCCGGGAAAAGGACTCTTCGGACATTGAGCCCCGGCAGTTCCTGTTGCGCCCGCGCGATAGCCGCTTCGAGATCGACACCGTTAAAGTTTGCGGGCAGCGGTGTTTCCCGGTTGACCACATTCGAGTCCGGCTGCGGGAACGGCGGTGAACGACCGCCGAATTCCTCAACGAAGTACCAGACGCTGGTGAACGCGATGAGGGCGATGAACCAGCTTCCCCACAGGCCGGCAAGACGATGCAGGTCGCCGTTCCAGATTCGTTTCTTGCGTTCGAAGCGGGGCCATCTGAAAAATCCCCGCCAGAATTTCTTGTACACGACGAATCCCGCGATCAACGAAATCAGCAAGGGAAAAGCGAGGAAACTCACGATCGGAATGCCGATTCTCGGCGGCATCATGAGATGTCTGTGCGTGTTGCGAAAAAAGCGCTGCACATTGTAGAAGGAGGTGACGCCAAGCATTTCTCCATTGGGCGGGTCCAGCCACAGCAGCACATTCTCACGCCATGGCGTACTCATCATCATATAGAGCGAAAACCAGTTGTCCTGATACCGGTAGATGGAAATCGGCGAGTAATCGGGGTACTCCCGGCGCCAGGAGTCGAATGCCGCGCCCCAGGCGATCTCTTCCTGCGCCACGCGCTCCGAAGCGCGCATTTCCGGCGTAACCAGCCAGTCGATTTCGGCGCTGAAGACCGCAATCGTGCCGGTCGCCAGGATAAAGGTCATGAGCAGGGAAAGTTTCAGGCCGATCCAGGAATGGACGGTGAACCATAGCCGGTCGCGCGACTGCCTGGCTGTCGGACGCTTTTTTTGCCGCATGTCCGTATTCGTCATGATGCCCGCTCGATCAGACCGAAGGCGGACAGTTTGCGGATGGTTTCGACTTTCTGGTCCTCTTCCAGCCCCGCAAAAGCCTCCATGGTGAACGGCTCCCCGGAAAGAACGGTTTCGAGGCCGGAAAGCGCCGCCAGGTCGAAATGGACGTTTCCGCCCGGGCCTACGATTACGGCTTCGGTGTCGTTATGGCGCAATTCAGCCTGCAAATGAGGCCGCCGCACATAGTTTGTCGAATGCGATGGCGGAGCTGCCGCATCGAGCAGCGCGCCGCGCAATGCGGGCCGGCGCAACTTCAGGAAAGTGTCCCGGAAATATTTGAGTACCGGCTCGAAGTCGGCCTGCTCGGCGAATTCCCGCGCCAACTCCCGGAAATGTCGTTCGAGCGCGGCGGCATCGTGGTCCGGACTGGCGAAACCGGGAGGCAGCGAACGGCGGAACTTCGAGTTCTTGAGCGCGACTTCCGAGACGGCTTCGAGCATAAGGTCGGCCCACCTCTTGACGATGAGGCCGGTGGTGATATGCAGCGACGGTTCGTCGCCATGGCTGGAGGCATCGTGCATCAAGCCTCGGGGAATGTACAGGCATTCGCCGGCGCGCAGCAGGAACTCCTCGTCAAGCTCACCCGCGGCGTGCTCGCCGGATTTGAATCCTTCGCCGCTGTACGGATTGTCGACGGGCTTTTCGTACAGCCGCCACCTCTTGGCGCCGGAAATCTGAACGATGAAGACATCGTGGTCGTCGTAATGGGTATTGAATCCCTGATTGTTCGGCGGCGTCAGATAGACATTGGTCTGCACCTGGCAACTGAACACTTCCTCGAGCGCGCGGCAGAATCGGGCCAGCCGCTCGTCCGCAAGTTGCAGTTGGTTCAGGATGACGGTTGCGCCGCGCTGGAAATGCCGGATGACCGCGCCGCGGTCGATATTGCCGTTCTTGAATGTGTAATCCGAACGATTCAGCGGAGGCTTGCTGCGGGCCATGGACAAGGCGGAGCGCGGCAATTCGGCATTGGAGACGATCTCATCGAGCCGATTCAGGGTCAATAAACCGGCGAAGCGATCAGAGTCAGCGTGCCTGCAATGCAGAGCACGCCGCTCGTGATAACTTTCGAGGAAATCCCTTTCGGCGATCGGCTCAATAAGCCATGAGAGCGGACTTTTCCGCTCGCGCCTGGCAGCCATGACAGCCTATCGGTAGTCGAGACCTCTGCCGTTGCGGCCGCTGTTGTCGGTGCCTTCGCCGCCGGATTGGTCGCTGCTGTCGGTGCCTTCGCCGCCGGACTGATCGCTGGCGTCGGTGCCTTCGCCGCCGGACTGGTCGCTGGCGTCGGTGCCTTCGCCTCCAGACTGATCCGAAGCGTCGGTTCCTTCGCCACCGCTCTGATCGGAGCTGTCGGTTCCCTCACCGCCGGACTGATCGCTGCTGTCGGTCCCTTCACCGCCGGATTGGTCACTGGTATCGGTTCCTTCCTGCTGCACAAAGGCTTGCGCGGAAGAAACCAGTCCCATGAAGGATGCCGCCGAAACCGCTGCGGTCCCGGTCACAATCTCCAGAAACGATCTCCGGGAAAACTCATCATTCTTTGCCATACCTTCACCTCATTCTCGACCTCTCAAACTCTTTTCTCTCGATTCGGGTCGCAACGAATCATATCCGCATCGTAGCACGCAGCATAAAATTTGCAAATAAGAATTATTAGCATTCGCATTCGGCTTAGACTGTTGGGGGCATGGTTAGAGGAAAGTACTTGCAAATGGGAATGATTCGCATTAATGTTTGCGGAACTCAGCGCTACTCGGGAATTTCCATGAAAAATCACAAAACGTGCCGAAGCGAACTGGTGGCGCAAAGCACGTTCAGTTCAATAACGGTCTGTCCAGACTGCAATCTCTACCATCTGCACATCGGACCCATGTCTTTCCGCATGGAAGCCGACATTTTCCAGAGCGTCGCCGAGATGATCGCCGGATGCTACGTCAAGCCTGAACCGAAGGCCGCAAATCTGAAGGCTCCCTGCGTCAGTGCGGTCAAACATTGATGCGGTGGCCGGCCTTTGAAAATCCGGGACGTTGAAAAGCAATCATGATCGATAGTTTCTATTTCCCATACATTACCAGCCTGGCCTGCACGGTCGCCGGAATGGCGTTCATTTTCGTTGCCTGGAAATCCCGGATTCAATTAAAAGACGCATACAGTCTGACGGGCTGGGTGCTGTTGCTCTATTCCGCCTTTGCCTTGAGCGCCCTCGACGGCTGGGTATTCGGCTTGGTGTATCTGATCACAGCCGTCCCGTTGGCAGCCTTTTTCATCGCTGTCCTCAATGCCGAGAGCAAGAGCCCGGCGGTCTGGCCGGCGAACGTTCCTTTTACAAGACCGCGATTGCGGTCAACGCTCGGCCATGTTGGAAGATTCTCGTTGATCGTGCCGTTCGCGCTTTTCACAAGCATTTTGCCGAGCATCGGATTGGGATTTTTGCTGCCGATGAGCGAGCTGAACCAGATGGTATTCGCGGTCTGCGCAATGCCGCTTGTCTGGGGCGTGGCGGCCAGCGTCATCGCGGCGAGCGAAAGACCCCTGGCGCCGGCAACAGTTGTGCTTCTGCTCTCGGCTGTCAGTCTGATTCCGATTTATTTCAGATAGGGAAGGGAAGTTCACGTATGCCCACGCAACTGTTGCCACCGAAACTGGTAAAGAAACAATTGGCGGGACATTCCTGGACCGGTCTGATGACCGGTGCGTTGATGTACCTGGTCTGCCTGACCGGCGCCTTGTGCGTGTTCTATCCGGAGTTGCAACGCTGGGAACAGGCCGACGTCCGTGAATCGCTTGAGTACGATCCGGCACTGCTCGAAACCTCGCTGAATTCGGTTATCGCCGAAAGCGGCGCCGACCTCGGACCTGTGTACCTCTATTTGCCCTACGAAGCTTATCCTCGCTTGTACATGTGGGCGCAGGAGGAAAGCCGGTTTCTCGATTCCGACGGCAGCGCCGGCGGACCGGTCGCTACCGACTGGACGGATTTTCTCATTGCCATGCATGTCTATCTGACCTTGCCCCGGACTTACGGGATCATTCTGGTCAGCGCCCTGGGAGCCATGCTGTGCGCATTGATCGTTTCGGGATTTCTGTCGCATCCGGGGTTGATCAAGGAAGCGTTCAAGCTGCGCCTTGGCAGCGGAACCCGCATTGAGCAGGTCGATATCCACAATCGGCTAAGTGTATGGGGTGCGCCCTTCCACCTGCTGATCGCAATCACGGGAGCATACTTCGGTCTTGCATTGCCGATGCTCGCCGCGCTTGGAGCGATTTCAGGCATGAGCCAGGAAGAATTGCTGACTGAAGTATTCGGCGACACCCCGGCCCTGGAACAACAGGTATCCAGAGTGCAACTCGCCGCGGCATTCGAAAACCTGCGGCAAGTCGACCCGGACGCAGAGCCGCGCAGAGTTATCCTGCACAATGCCGGCACTCCCCGGCAGTACATCGAAATCGCGGCCGCGCAACCGGGCAGAATGATCGGGGGAGAAAATTACCATTTCGCTCCGTCCGGAGAATATCTCGGCAGTGCGGGGCTGCGCGACGGTGAATCGGGAAGGCAGGTGGTCTTTTCGATGTTCAACCTGCACACGGGGCATTTCGGGGGATTCGTCGTCAAGCTCGTATATGCGATTCTCGGACTGGCGGTGACCGTCGTCTCCGTCACTGGAGTCAATATCTGGCTTCGAAAACGCAAGCAAACCGACGTCATCAACGATCTGTGGGCAGGAACTGTGTGGGGAATTCCGCTTGCGCTGATGATTCCCGCGATCACCCAAATTGCGTTCCAGTTTACGTCCATGGAACTTTTCTGGTTAAGCCTGACGCTGATGTTGATTTACAGCGGCCGACTGAAGGACGAACGGCGTGTCAAGCGACACCTGCAGACTGCATCGATCGTGGGGGTAACCGTCCTGCTGGGCACGCATCTCGCCCGCTTCGGCGCCGCGGCTTTCGAGCCGGCCTCGATTCTCGTAAACGGCTCGTTGATGCTTTATCTGGCCTATCTGGTCCGGGCGGTTGCGAAATCGTTGCGCATATCCGATTCGGTCGCATTGAGCGCGAAACAGGCGACGTGATTCGCATGCGAACGGACATCGCGTAACTTTTACCGCTTGCAACCGTACTATTGCCTTGGCAACGGAGGAAGCGGCTTGAAGAAAGCGATTGCGGCTACGATGCTTGTGGTAGTGCTCTGTGTCCTGACGAGTACGCGACTCGGCGTCTTCATCGTCTTCGATATTTTCGGCGACATAGGCTCCGACAACTTGCCCACCGACCCGGCACAGGGGCCCCTGGTTCTTTCCGGCATGCTTGATGCGCAAGAACGAATCCCGCTGCCCGATTCGTTGGAACAGGGATCGGGACTCCACGTTGACCGCCAACACATCTACGTGAGCACGGATCAAGCTGAACTGTTCACCCTGACACATACCGGCGCGGAAGCCGGACCGGTCAGCCGCTTGTTGGGAGGCTTGCTGATCCTGCGTCAAGGTCGACTGGAAGGCATTGCCCTGCGCGAAGGGCAACTGCTTGGTGTCGGAGAACTGGGAGAAGTAGCAGCGTGGCGGAATGATGAGGGGCGGTGGCGGTCGGCCGGGGCATCGGCGCTGCCGGACGCGCTGAACGATCTCGAATTCACCGGGATTACCTGGTCTGGCGACGATCTCCTTGCCACTACAGACAATGGTCTGGAGATATGGAATCTCGGAACCGGTGATCGCCGAGAGCCCGATATCAGCGCTTTTCTGCGTCCCGGGCGCAACGCAGGCGGTTTACTGATTTCCGGGATCACCGCAAATCCGTCGTCGATTTATCTGATCACGGAGAACTACACATCCATTTTGAGGGTAGACCCGAGCACTTGGCGCGTCACGGATGTTTGGGGAATCGACGCCGGAGAAGCTTCAGACATCGCTGTTCTGGACAATCTTGCCTATGTGACGGTCGATCACAATTACTTCGATCCACGACCTCCGCTTGTGGTTTACGCACTGCCGCGCTGACCAACGCAAATCGGCAATTCAATGCCAAAGCCGGGGTAAACCGCGCTAGTATTGGCAGGGGCGCCTGGTGGCTGACAGAGGAATTATTGTGAAGACTTCACCATTCCCGGGATTGATCCTTGCGCTGTTCCTGTCATGTGCCGCGGGCGGCAATGCCATGGCCCAGGAAAACGATTTCGTCTTTTACTCGGAACTCGCCAGGGCCTGGTACGAAGCCGGATCCTACTTCGAGTGGCAATCGACCACGGAAAACAACAACGGCGCCGTCGTCGATGTGCATTACCGTACCTTCGGCGACCCCGAGGATCCGCAATTACTGCTCGTGCATGGCTATCCAAGATCCAGCTTCGATTACGAAGAAATGATCGTCTACCTGCAAGATGACTATTACATCGCCACGCTCGATTTTCCCGGCTTCGGGTTCTCCGAAAAGCCCTTGAACGACTATTCCTACATGCTTGAAGACGATGCCCGGCTGCTCGACTATTTCGTGCGCGAAATCGTCGAATTCGATGACTTCGCGATGTTCACGCACGATCGCGGCGTCAGCGTCGGACTTGCATTCCTCGGCCACTATCTGGACGAGGATCGGCCCTACACGATCAATTATCACTTTCTGTCGAACAGCGGCATGTTTCTGCCACTGGCGAATCTCGTCCCCGGTCAAAGGGTATTGCTGGACCCGGTGCGCGGCCCGGCCGCGATAGCCGAGCTGAAATCCAGGCCGCGCCAGACCGAAGGCGATCCGGAAAGCCTCGCCTACTGCCGACATCCAGGCCTTCAATGACGGCATCGGCGCCAGACTCCATGTCGGCAAGTACCTGCTGGAACGCGTGGCGAACGAATATCGCTGGCTCGACAACCTGCCCCGCAGCCCGATTCCGGTCGCCTATGTCTGGGGCGCGCTGGACCCGGTCAATCCCCTCCGCACAGCCAACTACGTCTGGGCCGAATACCTGAACGAGCGCGATGTCGAAAGTTCCTTCTGGGTTCTACCCACCGCAAGCCACTATCCGCAACGCGACCGGCCGGCCGAATTGGCCAAGATCGTCAAGCTCGCGCTCTCCGGCGGAGTGCCAAGCCAGGAAAACGGGGACGATTTCATGTGGACCTGGAACCGCCAGCGAACCGAACACGACGCGATCTTCATCGGCCATTCCATCATCAGGGAAATGGAATTCGAGGGGGCTGTGGAATACACGCCGCAAGGCTATCGGTAGTTTCGATCCTCGATAAGACGCGTCACCGATCCTGCACCAGATTCCTGTACATTCCCGCTTCCAGCCTCGGGCCGAAGCGGCTGACTACCTCTCCGGCTGCGCGGCTTGCCAGTCTGCCGGATTCGGCGAAGCTTCGGCCGCTGGTCAGGCCATACAGGAATCCGCCGGCGAAGGCGTCGCCGGCGCCGGTAGTGTCCACGGCCTTGACCTTGTGGGCGTCGATTTCCACGAAATAGTTGCCGTCGAACAGCACCGATCCATTCGCGCCCCTGGTGACCACGAATTGTTTCGCGACGGGCCTGAGCGCGACGCATGCCTCGCTGAGATTCTTGGTTCCGGTCCAGAGGCAGGCTTCCTCCTCGTTGCAGAACAGCAGGTCGAGGCCGCCGCCGAGCATTTCCTTCATCTGTTCGGGGAAGATTTCGAGTAATGAGGGATCGGAGAAGGAGAGGGCGGTCTTGACGCCGTTGGCTCTAGCGAATTCCCGCAATTCGATCGCCGCGGCGCGGCCGCTGTCGGAACTGGCCTGGTAGCCTTCGATATAGACGTATTGCGAGCGCCGCGCGGCCTCGAAATCGAGGTCGGCCGGAGACAGGAATTCGGATGCGCCGAGAAAGGTGTACATCGTGCGTTCGGCGTCGGGGCTGATCATGATCAGGCAGCGGCCGGTTTCAGCTTCGTGGAAGTCGCCGCAGGTCCGGATATTGTGCTCGCCGAGTTCGCGCAGATAGAAGTTCCCGGCCTCGTCGTCGGCGATCTTGCACGAGAAGAAGGTCTGGCCGCCGAAATTGCTGATCGCGTAGAGCGAGTTGGCGACGGAACCGCCGCCCATCATCTTGCGCATGTCGCCTCGTTCGCGCAGCGCCGCGATTACCTCTTCCTGCCGTTCGTGGCTGACCAGCGTCATTACCCCGCGCCGCACTCCATGCGCCGGGAAGAAGTCCTCTTCGACCTCGTATTCGATGTCCACGAGTGCGTTGCCCACGCCGTATACGTCAATCTGTTGCATGGATCCGGTCAAGCCTGAATCGCGGCGAAGGCTTTTTCGGCGGCGGCGAGGGTCAGTTCGATTTCGCGTTCGCCATGAGCCGCGGAGATGAAGCCGGCCTCGAAGGCGGAAGGCGCCAAATACACGCCGTTATCGAGCATGCCGTGGAAAAAGGCGCGGAAGTGTTCGATGTTGCAGGCCATGACCTGTTCGAAGGAGTCGACGTTTTCCTCTTCGCTGAAAAAGAGTCCGAACATGGCGCCCGCCTGGCTCGTGGTAAAAGGCACGGACGCGGCTGCCGCCCGGTTTCGCAGTTCGGTCAGCATGGTATGAGCCCGATTCTGCAATGATTCGTAGAAACCTGGAACCTGAATGGCCTCGAGTGTTGCCAGCCCCGCCGCGACAGCGAGCGGATTGCCGGCGAGCGTGCCGGCCTGGTACACAGGACCTTCGGGTGCGATGCGCGACATGATCTCGCGGCGTCCGCCGAAAGCGCCGACGGGCAGGCCGCCGCCGATCACTTTGCCAAGGGTGGTGAGGTCGGGTTCTATGCCGTAAATCGACTGGGCGCCGCCGAGCGCGACTCGAAATCCGGTCATTACTTCGTCGAAGATCAGCACCGTTCCGCATTCATCGCAAAGTGCGCGAAGCCGGGACAAGACTTTTGCGTTGGCAGGGACGCAATTCATGTTCCCGGCAACGGGCTCGATGATGACGCAGGCGGTGTTTTTGCCGTTGGCAGCGAAGTATTCCTCGAGCGCGGCGATGTCGTTGTAAGGCAGAACATGGGTCAGTCCGGAGTAGCCTTCGGGCACTCCGGGCGAGTCGGGCGCGCCCAGCGTGAGCGCGCCGGAGCCGGCCTTGACGAGCAGACCATCGACATGGCCGTGATAACAGCCTTCAAACTTCACAACGGCGTCGCGGCCGGTGAATCCGCGCGCCAGACGGATCGCGCTCATGGTCGCCTCGGTGCCGGAAGTGACCAGGCGCAGTTGTTCGATGGAAGGAACGAGGCGGCAAACTTCCTCGGCGAGACGCACTTCCGCTTCGGTCGAAGCGCCATAACCGAGGCCTTTTTCCAATTGCCGCTGCAAGGCTTCGATAACGGCCGGATGGCGATGGCCGAGAATCAGCGGTCCCCAGGCGCCGACGTAATCGATATAGTGATTGCCATCTGCATCGGTGAGCCACGCGCCTTCGCCCGATTCGAAAAACAACGGCTCGCCGCCGACCCCGCGAAACGCGCGCACCGGTGAATTCACCCCGCCGGGGATGTACTTCCGCGCTTCCGCGTATAGTCGTTGCGATCTCCGCCTGCTCATTCGCGCTCCACCGCTTTTCGCCGGGGCAGATGTTAGACAATCCATGACCATAGTGAAACCGGCTCCAGAATTTGGGTTCGGCAACTGCAACAGCGCTTGTTTTTGGGATAAGCTATCCCGCTGAACCTTTAGCCATGGCGGAGTGTCCGATGAAGAAAGTCCTGTTGCTTGCAATCACTCCCGTTCTGCTTGCCTTCCTGCAACCGTCATTCGGCCAGCGGCCCGCGCCGACCCCCTTGCCCGAAGGTCCGGGCAAGAATCTGGTGCAGCATCATTGTTCCAGTTGCCACACGACCGCATCGATTGCCAGGTCCGCCGGGTACAGCACGGTCGAGGAATGGCGCCGGGTCATGGCGACGATGATCGAATTGCCCGACGCCCAGGCGAACACCATGGCCGCGTACCTGGCCGAGCATTTCCCCGAGGACGTATCGCGCCGGCCCAACCTGATCGCCGGCGATACCGAGATCGAAATCATCGAATGGACCGTACCCACTCTCGGCCAGCGTTCCCGCGACCCGGCTGAAGCGCCTGACGGCTCGATCTGGTGGACCGGCATGTGGGCTTCGCTCGCCGGCAGGCTGGATATGGACACCGGTGAGATGGAAGAGTTCCGCCTGCCGCCGACCGCGCGGCCGCATACCATCGTGCCCGATGCCGACGGCAACATCTGGTACACCGGCAACAGCAACGCCACCATCGGCATGCTCGACCCGAAAACCGGCCTCGTCAACGAATATCAGACCGAAGCGCGCGATCCGCACTCGGCGGTCTGGCATCCCAACGGCAACCTGTATTTCACCGCCCAGGGCGCCGCCGTTCTCGGCCGCCTCGATCCCGATATGGGCGAGATCACCGAAATTCCCACCGAGCCCAGGCCCTACGGCATCCAGGTGGATTCGAAAGGCACGGTCTGGGTCGCCTACAACGGAACCAACAAGCTGGGCGCGCTCGACCCGGACAGCATGGAAGTGCGCTACTACGAGGTGCCCGACGACCGCACCCGCATCCGCCGTCTGGGTCTCGACAGCAACGACATCGTCTGGTTCGTCAACTCGACCATGGGCAAGATCGGGCGGCTCGATCCCGCCACGGGCGAAGTCAGGCAGTGGGATTCGCCCAGTGGGCCGGACTCGCATCCCTACTCGCTGGCGGTTATTGACGACGTCATCTGGTACAACGAATCGGCCATGCGGCCGGACGCACTCGTGCGCTTCAATCCGCGCACCGAGTCATTCCAGAGTTGGGCGATTCCTTCCGGCGTCGGCATCGTGCGCCACGTCTGGGTGACCGAGGACAACAACTTGCTGATCCACCAAAGCAGTTCCAACCAGATCGGCCTGGTGAAGATCAACTAGGGAGCGCGATAGTGAGCAAACAGGACAAAACCGGGCAGTGTCTGTGCGGGGCGGTGAAATACGAAGGCCTTGGCGAGCGGGGCCGCGTGCATCTTTGTCACTGCCCGGACTGTGTGCGCTGGATTGGTGGACCCTTTATGGGCCTGCTATTCGCGGATGGCGTGACGGTTGCCGATCCTGCCGCGGTGAACTGGTATCAAAGTTCCGATTGGGGTGAACGCGGGTCATGCAGAACCTGCGGCACGGCCTTGTTCTGGCGATTGCGGGACAATCACCGGACGACAATCGTGACCGCGGGCAGCCTCGATCGAAACGACGCGCTTGAACCGATCGAAGAGCATATCTTCATCGACCGAAAGCCGCCCTGGTACGAATTCGCGGACGATGCCCCGCGCCTGACCGCCGCGGAATTCATGGCGCGGATGCAAGGGCAGTAGCGGAGGGAATCCGGCCTCTCAAATCTCCATCATTCGATCGATGTCTCGCGCCAGGGTTGGCGGCGGGGTGGCGAAGGATACGGCGAAGAACAGGACCAGCGAGGTGACGAAGGCGGCGAGGCCGCCGGAGATGCCCCAGGGCAGGGTGACGCCCGCCAGCTGGACGACGAAATTGATCAGTAAGGCGCTGGTGACCGCGGCGACCGCGCCCGCGGTCGTGGCGCGTTTCCAGTTCAGGCCGATGGCGAGTACCGGGAACAGCGACGCGGCGAAAGTGCTCCAGCCGAACGCGCCGAGCAAGGCGACGAGAGTGGCGTTGCGATAATAGGAAAACAGCGCGAAGCCGGCAGCTACCACGGCCAGGACCACGGTGACCATGCGCGCCCAGAACAGCTCGTTGTCCACCGGGCGATTGCGCAAGGCGCGGGGGATGTCGTGGATGATGGCCGCGGTGCCTATATTGAGAAAGGCGTCGGAGGTCGACATGATCGCCGAGAACAGGGCGGCGAATACGACGCCCGCGAGCAACGGGCTGGCGAACA
>JANQSV010000328.1 GCA_028279115.1 Pseudomonadales bacterium | reverse complement strand
TGCCAGGGGCCGCCGTCAACGCTGACTTCGATGCTTTGCAGAGGTGTGCCGTCATTCAGCACAAAGCCGAAGACGCGATATTCGCCGCCGCGTTCGGTCACCCTGACGATCGCCGATTTCAACTGGATCGCGGTAACCGAATTCTCCACCCAGCGCTCTTCGCCGCCTACCATGACGCGCTTGAGGGTCACGTAGTCGCGGCCCATGAAACGGCCCATGTAACGGGTGTCCTGGACGTGAATCTGGGTCAGCCATTTCACGTTGGAAACACCGTACCAGCCGGGCACGAGCAGGCGCAACGGCCTGCCATGAAAGACCGGCAGCGGTTCGCCGTTCATTTCCCAAGCCAGCAGATTTGCCGGTCGCATCGCGTCGGCAATGGACATGCTGCGCGCGAAGGCCTTCTCGACTTCACGTTCGCGAATCTCCTCCATGCCCACATCGGCGCCGAAAAACACGACTTCCCTGGCGCCTTCCCGGATGCCGGCTTCTTCCAGCACGGCGCTCAGCGAGCAGCCGCGCCAGTTCGCGTTGCCGATCAGGCCGTTGAACAGACCGGGGCTGTTGCCGCCGCATTCGAAGCCGGCCTGCAGGTCCACCGCGCCGCGCGCCATGAGATCGTCCAGCGAGAATTCGAGTTCCCGGTCCACCATGCCGGTAACGCGAAGCCGGTAGCTGTCGACGTCGACTTCGGGCTGGCCGTAATGCTGCACAACATAAAAATCGTCGTTCGAAGTGATATGGGAAGTGATCAGCCGCGTGTCCTGGTAATGCGTGGCGCCGGGCCGTTTCTCCCTGACCTGGAAAGCGTCCGGCACATCCGTGAAAGGAACCAGTCTTTCACCCTGGGCCAACGCCGGGAGCACCCAGCCGGGCGCCGCCGCGGCGCCGGCGGCAAGTACGCCCGCGCCCTTGAGAAGCTGGCGGCGACCGTCGTCCCGAATATCGTTTGGTTTCATTTTGTCGCATGCTCCCGATTCGCGGAATTCAAGCGCAAACCATACCACATCGCCGCCCCCGCGCGGCGCGCCGGAATACCCGCGGTTTCCAGCCGCCATGGACTCCGGTTAGACTCGGCGGCGTGATTCCGGTCAAGGGCGCGGCCCGGAATCGCGCCGCAATGCCCGCGGTCGCCGCCGGTCGCCGCGGCCGGGGAACGGCTTTGGCCGCCCGCGACGATATTCCGCGAAAAGGCGCGGCCGCGAATCTGACAGGAACTTCGACTCATGCATCTTGTTATCTCCATTGCTTCCGTTGCCGTCGTATGCATTGCGGCCGCCATTTTTCTCCGCTTCGGAAAGCTGCGTCTGTCGGGCTCCGAACCGGTGGCGCTTTTCACATTCATATCGATTCTGTTCACATCCGACATGGATGTGGGTCTCATCATGTTTCCGCTCGCGGAATTTCCGCTGTACGAGACAGATCCGGCCTACGGGCTCACCAATCCGCTGGCGGTGATTTTCGGCAGTTGGGGTTTCCTGATCTGGACCTGCTATTTCGTCACGACATTACCGATTCGGCGCTTCGGGCCGAAGGCGAGGCGCTGCTCGCCGCGCAACCCGAGATCTGCGACCTTACCGGATTCCTGGTTGACGGCTCACCCCATCCCTTCGACCGCAAAGACGACGAGTTTTCCGGCAAGGCGCAGATCGATTGGCGCGTCAGCGAGGACGACCTGATCTATTTTGGCATTAGC
>JANQSV010000317.1 GCA_028279115.1 Pseudomonadales bacterium | reverse complement strand
ACCGGCGTGAAAACCATGAATCCAAACGCGCGGCCGAACGCCGAGAGCGCCGTTCTGATCTGCCCGCAACCCATCGGCGGCCGCAACTGGCTCGCGGCGTCGGTAAATCCCGAGAGCAACATGCTCTTCCTGCCGCTGGCCGAGACCTGCATGATGGGAGGTCCGACCGGAGGGGATTCCCAACTGCTCAGCACCGGCGCCGCCATTACGGGAGTGGCGCCCCCCGACAGCGACGGCAATATCGGCCGATTGCAGGCGATAAATCTCGAAACGCAAGAGTTGGCCTGGAGTTTCCGCGAGTTCATGCCGCCTTCTTCGGCGGTACTCGCGACCGGCGGCGGCCTCGTCTTCGGCGGCGCCGTCGACCAGTCGTTCAAAGCCTTCGACCAAGCCGACGGCGCAGTGCTCTGGAGCACCGACCTCGGCGATATCGCCGCTTCGTTTCCGATCAGTTACAGCGTGGACGGAAAACAGCACATCGCCCTCGTGGTTGGCCAGGCGGGCCTGCATGCCAGCACCCTGATCGGCCACGCCATGCAAACTTCCGGCGATATGCCGCGTTTCAGCGAACTCACCCGCGAAGGCCCGGCTCTGGTCGCCTACGCCCTGCCCTGAAAACAAATGACCACAGGAGCGGGAAAACAGGCGTTCGTTCCACTGCCGCTTTTGGCGGCGGCGTGGCTCATCGTCCTCCCCGATCCGTCCGCCGCCGCGGCCGAGACGGATCGCCGCGCGCGCGACGGCGATGATTCCGCTCATTACAGACCTTATCTGAGCGTCGGCGCGGCCGTGATCAGTCCCGAGAATGTCCGCTTCACGGACGGCGCGGACTCGGGCAAGGCCGCGCTCTACGGCGAAAACAGGTTCGATGCCGGAATGATCGAGGACGGTCCGCAAGCGCGCTTCGCGGCGGGCGTCCGCTTCAGCTCCGCATTTCGCCTGCAACTTGAGTACGGTCTAACGCGCGACCTTGAATACTCCGGCAATACAAACTACGACAACTCGGGTGAACGTCAACCGTCCACGGCAATGCTCGATACCCGGCAGGTTCTGGTCGCGGCGTTTCGCGACTTCACTCCGTGGGAATACGCGCCGGATCGCGTAGTGCGGCCATTCCTCGGCGTCGGCGCGGGATTCACCAAATTTCGGCTGGGCAACTACAGGCAACGATTCCCCGACCCGCCGAATCCGGACGGTCCGCTGCGCCGCGGTCCAGGAGGCGAAATCCCGTATACCGCGCTGCCCCCGGGCAGCGACCGGAATTTCACTTACATGCTCACGGCGGGCATCGCGATTCCCGTTGGAGAGAACATGGAACTCGACCTGAGTTACCGCTACGCCGACGCCGGCGAGATTCACACCGATATCGGCGAAATCGAGATCGTGCGCTACCGCAGCAGCGGCGCACGCAGGGAAATCCCGGTCACGATCAACGAAACCTTCACCGATTTCAGGGCTCACTCCCTGTCCCTATCGCTCAGATTTGAATGGTAAATTCGAATCGCGCTTCCCCGATAATCAAAAATCACGAAAAACGATGCATCGAAGCAGGTTCCTTCTACAATTTGCTTGACAGAAAAACCGTTCCTTTTTACATTTCCGGAAACGTTACCGGATTTGGGGTTATGAAAAAACAGGATTCGAAGTCCCGGGCTCCGAACCGCGTTGCCCGACATCGCAAGGCGGTACGCGCCTCGGGAGGAAAACGCGTGGAAGTCACGGTCCCGGCGAACGATGCCGGATTGATCAAGGCCGTTGCCGGAGTTCTGCGCTCCGGCGGTGAAAACGCCACGCTGGTTCGTCAGCGCCTGCGACCGATGCTGGCCGCTCCCAAGGCACGAACTGGCAAGGAATTGATAGAGTTCTTCCGCCGTTCTCCTCTTGCCGATGTGACGCTGGAAATTGAACGAGACCGGTCAGTCGGCCGCGTAGCTGACTTCGACTAATGACCTGGCTGCTCGATACAAATGTTCTCAGCGAGACCACCAGGCCCAGACCGAATAGCTCGGTAATCGAGTGGATCGAATCACGAACTCCAAGCGACCTGTACCTATCGGTTCTGACAGTCGGCGAGTTAGTTCGCGGAGCGCGCAAGCTGAAAGAGTCCAACCGTCGAATTCTGCTTGAACGGTGGATAGAGCAAGATTTGTCGCGACAATTTGAGGGGAGATTCCTCGTATACGATTACACGGCCGCAATGATATGGGGGCAACTGATGGGGGACGGTGACCGTCAAGGCCAAACTCCCTCCGCTGCCGATGCCCAAATCGCCGCTCTGGCGATTCGCCACCAAATGATCCTGGCAACAAGGAACGAAAAGGACTTCCTGCGTTTCGAAAACCTCAAATTACTAAACCCCTGGCGAACCCAGGACAACAACGACCAATAATTTGCAAATATTTTCGCTCTGGTCTGAACCTCGCCAGTGTGGGCGTCCGACCGGTATAATCACGGCCTGAAGCCTTGGCGTTTGGCCGTGGCGACGAACTCCCTTAATGAGACTCGATTAAAATGGATATCTCGATTGCTTATTGCGTACAGTGAAACTATAAACCCAAGGCTGTCAGTCTGGCAGCCAGGTTAGCTGATCGATTCGGCGTTTCGGCTCGTCTCATCGAAAGCGGCGGCGGCAGGTTCGATGTGCATGTCGACGGGTCGTTGGCATATTCGAAACATGAGACGGGAGAGTTTCCCGACGAAGCTCGCCTGGTCTCCGAGATCGCTCAAAAATTTGCCTGAGATCAATGCTGATGAATCCCAAGGCACGAACGTTTTGGGTCCTGCTTGCCGCCGTCCTGAGCACGACATGTCGGGCGGCCGACCCGGGGGACATACACGAAAGGATCAACAGCGCGGTGAGCCGCGGCGATGTCGGCGCCGCCGTATTTGCGTCCTACGACCAGGGTGATGTCACCGTATATGGATACGGCCGGATCAAGCCCGATCAAACGCGGGAACCGAATGGCGACACACTGTTCGAGATCGGGTCGATCACGAAGGTGTTCACGGCCATGCTTGTCCAGTGCCTGGTGGATCAGGGCAGGCTTGACTGGGATCAGCCGATCTCCAGCCACTTCAAGGAACTGTCGTTCGAGAGCGAATCGGTGGGCGCAATCACGCTCCGTTCGCTGGCGACCCATTCTTCGGGGCTTCCGCGTCTGCCCGAAAACTTCTCCCCGGGCGACAGCCTGAATCCATATGCGGACTACACGAGCAGCGACCTGAGTGCTTTCCTGAGTTCATTCGATCCAGATTCCCTGTCGAACGAATACGGCTACTCGAACCTGGGATTCGGCTTGTTGGGAGCCATAGCAGCCGATGCCGCGGAGATGGATTACCCGACCGCGATCAAGGAATACATTCTTGCGCCATTGAGCATGAACCGATCGTCAGCGGTCTATCCACAACAAGGCGACCCAAACATGGCTTCGGGATACAGCAACGGAGCGGCCATGCCGGCGTGGACTTTCGATGCCCTGGCGGGCGCGGGCGCTATCGTTTCATCCGCAAACGACCTGATGCGATTCATACGGGCAAGCTTTGAAGCGGATGCGTTCGGCGTGCATGCGGCGACCGTCGCGACGCAACAGCGTCAGGAAGGACACGGCATGGCCCTGGCCTGGCAGATGAGTTCGGACAGCGACGGGAACACGGTTCATTGGCACAACGGCGGCACCGGCGGCTATGCCAGTTTCCTGGCGGTAAACTCAACCCAATCGAAAGGATGGCTGATACTTGCCGCGTCTACCGACTACGCTGGGGTGACTGAACTCGGGATGTCGCTATTTGCGCAACCGCAGCCAGCGGAAATTATCGACCCGTCGCCGTATGTCGGGGTATTTCAATTGGGCCCAAGCTTTTTCCTCACATTCTCGGAGCGAAACGGTCAACTATACGGTCAGGCCACGGGGCAAACGGCATTTCCATTGACGCAAGAAGGAGAGCGCGAATTCGAGTTCGCCGCCGCACAGATTCGGGTGACGTTTGCCACGCCATCAGAGGGTTTGTCTCCGAGCATCGAATTCGTTCAGGCAGGTCAAACCATTGACGCTCCCCGTGTCGAGGGCGAGCTTGGGACAAGGGAACGCGAGGAAATCGAAATCGACAGCGCAGTCTTGCGGGACTACGAAGGCGAATATGAACTGGCGGAAGGCGTGACGATAGCGGTTTTAGTCCGAGAGTCCCAGTTGTTCATTCAGGTGACAGGCCAGCAAGCTCTTCCGGCCTTTGCCATGGACACGGATCGCTTCTTCCTGAGGGTTGTGGACGCAGAGATCGAATTCCTGCGCGATGACAGCGGCGCCGTTCACGAACTGATCCTCCATCAGGCAGGCGAACATCGCGCGAGTCGCATGGGCGCGAACCCTTGATTCAATACCAGCTTCAAGGCTGTCCTAAAAATCTGCTGCCATGAACCTGAATTCCGCCGGTTACGATCTGGAAAGCTTCGAAGAGGCCCAGGAATTCTTTCACAGCCGCGGCTGGACGGACGGGTTTCCCGTCGTGCCGCCGACGCCCGAAGCGGTTCAGGCCTGCCTCGAATGGGTGAATCTGCCGCCCGGCGAACTGATCGGTGTCGAGCCGGTCAGGGAACGCGCGGTCACCGCGGAGAAATTGGCGATCAATGCCGTCATGGCCGGTTGCCTGCCGAGCCATTTTCCCGTCGTGGTGACGGCCTGGACGGCTATGTTGCAGGAGGAATTCCTGTTGCATGGCGCGACCGCAAGCACGGGCGGCTGTGCCGTCCTGGTCATCATAAACGGGCCGATTCGACAGGAAATCGGCGCGGACAGCGGTTTCAACGTCCTCGGCGGCGGCGACCGGGCGACCGCGGTGATCGGCCGGGCGATGCGGCTCGGCCTGATCAATATTCTCGACGTAAGCCCGGGCGCGATAGACCGCTCGACGCTCGGCCACCCGGGAAAGATCAGCTATTGCATGGCGGAAGACGAAGAAAGCTCCGGCTGGCCGTCCGTCGCCGAAATGCGCGGAGTACCCGCCGATATTTCAGCCATTACCGTGTTCGCCGCCGGCGCGCCGCGGCAGATCATGAACGAATGGACCACCGAACCCGAGGAAATCCTCGAGACCTATGCCGCGGAAATGCGCGCCAATATGCGCAACTACTCGATCTGGTCCGGCAACTATGTGATCGTCGTGCCGAAACAGCATCGCGATCACTTGCGGGCGGCCGGTTGGAGCAAATCGGACATCGCCGAATTCATCCATCGCCGAGCGCGCATCAAGCGCGGCGAATGGGAAAAGGTCGGCAAGGGCGCGGTCGTTCGCGACAAGCGCGATACCGAGTATTGCGCGCTGC
>JANQSV010000312.1 GCA_028279115.1 Pseudomonadales bacterium | reverse complement strand
AGGGAGAAAAGCCGGCGGAGGAATAAGTCGGATATTCGGGTCAGGGATTCCGGGGCAACTCGCTCTCGGGCGGGTGAAAAAAGCGGACAACTTCTTCCAGTCCGCCGACGCGCACCTCCACGGCCGCCGTGCGTTCGCGCAGTTGTGCGATAAGTTCGCCATTGTGCCTGATTAAATCCGCATTGCGGTCTATGCGCCCGCCGTTCGCGTCGATTTTATCTTCCAGCCGCTGGACGGCATCCGCGACAGTTGCGTCCATCTCGGACAGCGCGGTTTGGTACAGCACCCATCCGCCCCCTGCGATTGCCAGCATTTGGACGCTGGCCACAATCAGAATCGCGTTCAGGATACGGTGCGGCATTTCGGGCATTTGCATCTGCATTCTCTGGGTCTCCTTGGCGAGAGTTGCTTTCCGTGCCCTTTCATTTAGTACAGGTTGCCCGAAAAAGGCAAATTTTCGGCGAATATAATGAGTGTCTCCTTCTTGGGGACCAGCGATGGTTGATTAAGTGCCGGATTTGCCGGTTTTCAGATTTCTGACGCAGCACCCGGTCAGTCAACCCGATGATGATTCGCCAAGTCCTCGCACATTTGCGCCATACGTTGGCGCAGCTTTTTCGGCTTGACGATTTGTACGCAATCTCCCCAAGTCACCAAGTGCCAGCACATCTCGTTCAGGCTGCCCGCCTTGAAGCGCACGGTAACCGTGCCGTCTTCATGCCGCTGGATCGACTGATTCGGGTGGAAGCGGAAGCAAGCCGCGTCAGCCGCCGCGACTTCGCTGAACAGTAATTCAACCTGCATCGGCTCTTCCTGAAACGTGCCGAACGAGCGGCGGGCAAAAGCCTGCAGATCGAAATCGGGATCGCGTTCGAACAAATTGCCGGTCAGGCGGACTTCGCTCATATTGCCGATTCGCCAGAGACGCGAATCCGTGAAACCGGTGTGCTTTCCGACAAGGAAGGGACGGTTTCCGTAGAGAAGACCGTATGGTTCGACTTTTTGTACGCTCCTTTTGCCGGAATGCCGCCCGGCATAGAAAAACTCGACCGTGCGCCCGCTGAGAATCGCCTCGCGCAATAACGAAAGCAGGCCCGGGTCGATTGGCTGCCGCGGGCCGGGACGCATCGCCAGGCCTTCGGCCTGTACCAGTGTTTCCAGGTCGGAATCGATGTTTTCAAGGCTTTCCCGGCGTTGCATGGCGCGCAATTTTGTTTCGACATCCGCCAGGTTGTTGGCAAGATTGCCGAGGCCAGTTTGACGCAAAGCCGAGACGGCCGTGGCGAGAGCGGCCAGATTATCGGCCGTTATGGGAACGAGCCTGCGCAAGGCATTGGATTCCAGCCGCCAGTGCAACTTATTGTCCCCGGCGGGAACGGTTTCGAGGCCGGGAAACGCCCATTCCACCGTATCGCGCATGCGCTCGGCGGTGCGCCGGCTGATCGACAGTATCTCCTGTATCTCATCGATGGTCATGCCGCCACGCGCGGCTTGCAGGCGAATCGCAAGGTCCAGAACGTCTTTTACCCGTTCGTAGCGAATCGTCGATTTTTTCTCTTGCATTTCCGAAGTCTCCTTGTATTGCAAGGGCAGCAGCCGAACTATACCCGCACCGGGAGCATCCCGCTCCCGGTGCGCTCCTGCTCCCGGCGCCCCTAGCCGAGGAATCCGATGGATTTCGGACGATTCGGTTTTGCGTCGCATTCGGCCTGCAACATGGCCGCCAGCGTGTCGGGTTCGCCCAGGCAGCCGAGGACATCGGCCTTCTTGCGCACTACGGTGAAGTCTCCCGGCGTCAAGGCCGAAATCAGATTCAACCCGGCCGGCGGTTCCAGCGAGAAGAACTTGCCGAACGCGAAACGCGCCTGTTCCGGACTCAGGTAATCCAGCGCGATCTTGAAAGTGAAGCGCCGCAAGGTCGCCTCGTCGAGCCGTTCGAAGAGGTTCGTCGTACAGGCGAACGGCAGCGGGTGGCTTTCCATCCAGGTCAGCATTTCGTTGACTTGGCTGACCTCCCAACTCGTGCACGCCTTGCGGCGGTTCGACAGCAGCGAATCCGCCTCGTCGAAGGCCAGAAAGGCCTCCGTATCGCGCGCTTCGGCAAAGGCGGCGGCGATGAGCTTTTCGGTCTCGCCCACCCACATGGATATGAGATCCGATACGCGCTTGTGCATCACTTCAAGGCCGAGGCGTTCCGCAAGGTATCGCACGAACGCGCTCTTGCCGGTTCCCGGCGGTCCTTGCAGGCAGAGCGCAAAATCGCGTCTTGCGGTGGACGCGATCCGGTCGGCCAGCGACTCCGGATCGGTGTCGGCTTGAATCAGACCCAGTTCGAATTCGGCCGGGGCCCGCTGTGGCGGCCTGTTGGAACCCAATAGCCGCGAAAGACTGCGAACGCCTAAGCGCACGGTATCCAGGCCGCCGTCACCGATACGCGCCGCCGCGGTCGCGCCGGCGGCCAAGGCCGGCGTGGCGTCGAATTCGCGGGCCAGTTCCCGCACTTCATCGGGAGCCGCCGCGATTTCGTTCTTTTGGAGTTGCCGAGCCCAGACGCGCTCTCTGATATTGGCGCCGGGCTTGCGCAATTCCAGCGCGAACATCATGCGCCGGAGAATGGCGGGGCTGACCGAACGCGCATTGTTCATGGTCCAGAGGATCGGAACCGGCGTTTCTTCCAGCAGCCGGTGCATGAACACCTTGGATTCGCCCTGACGGTGGCCCGGCTTGATGTTCGCCCCGAAAATCGCCGCGAAGTCCAATGCACCTCCAAGCAGGTCTTCCATCTCGTCGAACAGCAACAGGGAATTCTTGTCGTTCTCAAGCAATCGCTGAGCGACAATCAACTCTTGCTGCCGATCCTTGCGGGACGGCTCGAAACCTTCGTCATCCGCCTCGCCGGCGGCGTACAGCGTTACGCCCAACCGTTCGGCCAGCACCTTGCAGAACTCCGTCTTGCCGGTTCCCGGAGGGCCGTAAAGCAGAATGTTCACCCCCTTCGCCCGGCTTTTCAGTGCGCCCTTCAAAAGCGTTTCGATGTGATCCCGGTGCTTCGCGACATGATCGAAATCGCTCCATTCCAGTTCGCTCGCCGACGCGGAATCGAACAGAATTCGCATGATGTCCCTCGTGTCGTTTCCGGGTTCGTTCGCGAGCCGATGCAGCCAGCGCGGAACTTCGAGGTCGCCGTCTTCATCGATCTGGACAAGGCCTGATCGAACCAGCGGCGAATCGGCCCCAAGCCGCGATTGAATGCTCCTCGGTCTGCGCCCGAGCAGCATCGACATTACATATCCGGACACATGCAGCCGATTCATCCGGGGGCCGGGCCGGTCGAAAACATCGTCGATCAGGGAATCGAACGCTTGACCGGTTGCGCAACGCAGCATCAGTTCAAGCATCTCCCGGTCGAGCGCGCTCAGGCCGGTTGCCTTGCGGAGTTGGCTTAGCCGTCTGGCTGTTCTGTCCGGCCTCGGCCGCTTCTCGGCAAGCGCCGCGAACACAGATTGACAGGCTTTTTCAAAAGACCTCGCTGGGACAGACTTTCCCTTGCCGTGACTTCGTTTCTCTGATCGCAGAATCTCCCGCTCGAATTCGCGGACGCGATTTCGGGACTTGTTGACCGAATCGTTTTTCGTGCAAGCAAATTTATTCCAATCGAATTTCACCCACTCGACGAAGTCCTCGGCTTCAGGAGAATTGCGCCCGATTTTCGAGGCGATGTTTACGAGGTAGGTGTTCAACAAGTGGCTTTCGTACGCGTTCAGCATGACTAATTCCTCTCACGAAATTCAATGATGTCCCCGCACAGGCTTTAAGGCCAGTTAAGCGCCAAAAAACTTTCCTGGTGCCTCGGATAGGGAACTGTAGCTGCCGCATACGTCAGATATGGCCGCATCATTGAGTCGGGAAAAGGAATTTGTTTGGACCTTCCAAACTCCAGTTTCAGGGGTTCTGCCGCAGCCCGCTTTCGGGCGGGTGGAAGAAGCGGACTACTTCTTCCAGTGCGCCGACGCGCACTTCCACCGCGGTCATGCGCTCGCGCAGTTGCGTGATGAGTTCGCCGTTGCGGTCAATACGCTCCGCGTTTTGCCTTATCAATTCCGCATTCCGCGCGATCAAATCGGCGTTACGGTCGACACGTTCGCCGATCTGGCCGATGAGAACCGAGTTCCGGTCGATTCGTTCGCCGTTCGCGTCGATTCTCTCCGTGAGCCGCTCAACGTTCGTATCCATGCGGGCCATCGCGAATTGATACAGCATCCACCCGCCCCCGGCGATCGCCAGCATTTGGACGCTGGCGACAATCAGAATAGCGTTCAGGATACGGTGTGGCATATCGGGCATTTGAATCTGCATTCTCAAGTCCTCCTTGGCGAGGGTTGCTTTCCGTGCCCTTTCATATAGTACGGGCTGCCCGAAAAAGGCAAATTTTCGGCGAAATTCGTTCGAGGGCCGGCCTGTGCTTCCGGTCGCGACTCCGGCGGAACAGATCGCACTCCCGGAACTCTGCGGAATCCTCAATTCGCGCGTCCGAATCTGACGTAGACAGTTGATAGCGTCCACCTGAAACGAGTCTCCGATCAAACGGCATATGCACTGAGCGTTTGGCATTCACGCAATGAGTGGAATGGACGGCAATGGTCCCGGTGATGGTTGGGCTCTGCTCGCTGTTGTATTCTTGCCAGACATTGAGTCCGGCGGACTGATTATCGGCGCATCGAGACCGGTTCGAATGTGCTGGAGATTGTTTGCGTGATCGATAGAAGCGAAGCGGAGGAAGAATGAGCAGTGCTGATCCACTTGCCGAACTGCTGCGGCACGCTCCGGTCGGCGCAAAATTGGATTCGACCCGACGCAATCGATATTCCCTAACACGCGAACTCGCGGACGAATTCGGCGGTTGTGGAGCGAACAAGCCGATTCTGTTCTGTGGCTACAACCCGTCGACCGCCGACGAAACTGTCGATGACCACACGCTCCGGCGCGAAATCTCCTTCGCCAAGGACATGGGCGGGACTTATCTCATCAAAGTGAATCTGCTGTCCCAGAGGGCCACGAAACCGGAGGAATTAGATTTCACCGAGGCTGAGCGGAGCTTTGAAGAGAACGTGTCACTCGTTGCCGAACTGGCTACTTTGACTCTTCAGGCGGGCGGAAAGATCATTGCCGCCTGGGGCATCCCCAAGGGGCGGAAAAAAGTCCGCGCATTGGCGACCAAAGCGGAAAACCTGCTTACCTGCAAGAGCGAGCTCGCCCACCAATGGCAGACTTTTGGCCTGACCGGCAACGGCCACCCCCGACACCCGCTCTATCTTCCCAAGACCGCATGGAGGGATCTGAAAGATTTGGCGGTTCCGGCGGAAAGCGGATGCTGGGCTTGAGGACAACTGATGGAAGCAAGTAACCTCGCACAATTCTTCAGCGGCATTGAGAAACGACTCGATCAATCGAGGGAAGCTCAAAAAGATGCCATAAGAGGCTTCTTTATCAATCTGATCCCGAGATTTGAAGCGGCGAAAAAGTTCGATGAGGAAATGAATCGGAAATCTGCCTACCGCTTCAATGCACTCGACTATTTGCGCACTGATGAAATTGGTCTTTCTAGGATCATCGCGGACTTGTTCAATCCAAAAGCCACCCATGGACAAGGCACTTACTTCCTGCGGTCATTCCTATGTGAGTTGCACAAACAAGACAACTGCAATGTCGATTCACACTGGCTCGACTTAGATTTCGAACGTGTCAATGTAAAACGGGAGAAAGAAACCAAGACCGGACGAAAGATAGACATCTATGTGACGATAGACGATAAATATTGCTTGGCAATCGAAAACAAGCCTTTCGCTGACGATCAGCCGCGCCAATTGGCAGATTACTTGGAGCATTTGGCTGGAAAATATGACAAAGAGAAATTTGTTCTGATTTATCTCCCATCCCGTGGCCAAAGACCTTCGGAGAGCAGTCTCCCAAGATCAGAATACGCCCGCTGGAAAAGCCGCTTCAAGATCATGGCTTACTACAATGAGCCGGAAATCATTTGTACAAAATCCGAGTCCGCTGACGAGCTTGCGGATTATCGTATCTCATTTTCCTTGGCGGATTGGATTTCAGAGTGCTCGAAGGATTGTCAGGTTGATCGGTTGCAAACATTTTTACTCGACACTAAACAATTTTGTGAGAAAAGATTTGGAGGTCTCCATATGACAGAAAATGGTGAAAAGAAAGCGTTAAAGGAGTATATATATTTAGATCGAAATCATCTGGAAATCGCTCAATCCATATGTACGGTATGGCCAGAAATTATAGATGAGATTTGCAAAATGTTTCTGAATAGGATGTGTGCGCTAATAAAAAGTAGAATTACAGAAAAACAAGAGAATCTCATATGCGATATCGATAATATTGAAATCGCCGCGCATCATGGCAAAAAACATGGTTTATCAATTACTCTGAAAAGCTGGAAAGAGTATAACGTAGATTCAAGACATTACCCCAAAGCAGTTAGTTCTCGAATTGGCATCTGGATGGAGTCTCAATCTGGTATAAATGATTGGTGGCTAGGTGTGGCCACACCGTATAGCAGCGAGAACATCAAGAAGAATGGTGCAGATTACAATAGATATCTTGAACTGAAGGAGTCTCTTTACGCCAGCCATAATCTTAAAGAGCTAGGACTCGTTAACGAAGATAGATTGGGTTGGTGGCCGTGCTATAAGAGCGCCAAGGAGGAATACCAAAACTGGAGCAGGCTGATTCCAGATCTGCACGAGGAATGCAAAACGGATAATGGAGCCAATGAGATTGCTTGCTACTTTGTCGACGAAATGGTCGAGATCGCAAGTACAGCAATTCCCATCATTGACAAAATTGAGGGAGGTGAGAATCTACAGAAGAAAGCGGATTAGCAGTCTTCTGGCGGGTGGAAATAGCGGACGACATCTTCCAATGCTCCGATGCGCACTTCGACCGCAGTCATGCGCTCCCGCAATTGCGTGATGAGTTCTCCATTGCGGTCGATTCGTTCGCCATTTGCTTCAATCTTTGGCTCAAGCCTCTCGATAATCTGTTCCGTATGGTATTCCGCGGTCGCATTCATGTGCACGATCGCTGATTGGTACAGCACCCACCCGCCTGCAGCGGTCAAGATCAAGTGGCCCGAGAGAGCGATCAGCAACGTGATCGCGATTCGCTGTGGTGTGTCGTCGGTCGTTGGCATCTGCATCTTGGGTATCCTTGGCAATGGGTTGCTTTCCGTGCCCTTTCATATAGGACGGGTTGCCTGAAAAAGGCAAGTTTTCGACGAAAATAGTTCGAAAGGTCGTGACCCGGTGAGCCGTAGTTGGCGGTCGTGGACCGACCGGCGGAAGGGTTCCCGGGATGGTGCGGGCGAATTGCATCGCAGGTTGGGCATATTGCCGGCCTTTGTAGTACACTGCCTTTGCGGTCGCGTTTTTGCGTTACTGTAACATATTGATATAAATAGATAATTTAGGTGGCCGAGCGAGCCCGCCCACCGAGGCCACGCCACTGCCGGAAGTTCGGATCATGGCCACAGCAGCGCAACCCTTCCCAGATCATCTTGAAGACTCCGGGCCGCGGCAACTGAGCGTTCCTCCCCATTCCCGCGACGCCGAACAGGCGGTGCTCGGCGGGCTGATGCTTGACGGAAACGCCTGGCACGACGTTTCCGATGTGCTCCAGCTTGAGGACTTCTATTTTCCTGAGCATCGGCAAATCTTCGAGGCCATTGTCGAGCAGGACAAGCAGAGCAAACCCATCGATGTGCTCACCCTGGCCGATGCGCTCATCGCCCGCGGCAAGCTCGACGCGGCCGGCGGGGGCGACTATCTCGGCGATCTTGCCGAGAACGCCCGCGGCACGGCGAATCTGCGGCATTACGCCGAGATCATTCGCGACCGGGCGATCTTGCGCAGCCTCATCAGCGCCGGCAACAAGATTATCGACAATTGCTACAACACCGATGGCGCCCCCGTCGAGGACATTCTCGATCAGGCTGAGCGGCGCATCTTCGGCATCGCCGATGATCGTCCGAGCAATGACGGGCCGGAAGAACTCAGCTCCCTGGTGGGCAAGGCAGTTGAACGAATCGAAGAACTAACGAAGCTGAAGGGAGATCTGACGGGACTGGCCAGCCCGTTCGAGGACTTGAACCAGTACACCGCAGGCTGGCAGAACTCGGACCTGATCATTATCGCGGCGCGGCCCGCCATGGGCAAGACCGCTTTTGCCCTGAACCTGGTGGAACACGCGATTCTGCATCAGGAACTGCCCCTGCTCGTATTCAGCTTCGAGATGTCCTCCCAAAGTCTGGTGTTTCGCCTGCTGGCTTCGAGCGCCCGCATCAACCAATCCCATGTCCGCAAGGGCAAATTGTCGCGGGAGGAATGGCCGCGTTTTCGCGCGGCCGTGGAGAAACTCAGGGAACACAACTTGTATATCGACGACAGTTTCGGGCTGACGCCCAACGAAATGCGCTCCCGCGCCCGTCGCATCGCCCAGATCAACGGCGGCAAAATCGGCATGATCGTCGTGGACTATTTGCAACTCATGCATCTGAAAGGCTTCAAGGAAGGCCGCGTCAACGAGATTTCCGAAATTTCCCGCTCGATGAAACAAATGGCGCGGGAATTCGATTGTCCCGTGATCGCCTTGTCGCAATTGAATCGGGAAGTCGACAAGCGGCCCAACAAGCGGCCGCAAATGTCCGATTTGCGCGAGTCGGGCGCCATCGAACAGGATGCCGACTTGATCCTGTTCCTGTACCGCGCGGAGCAATATGACGGGGAGGACACGAAGGAGGACGAGAAGGGCGTCGCGGAAGTCATCATCGGCAAACACCGCAATGGCGAAACCGGCACGGTGAAACTGAGTTTCCTCAAGGAATTCACCCGTTTTGAAAGCATCGCCAAGCCCGAGTACCTGGGGCAATATTCGGGCGAATAAGGAATTTTCGCCGCGACCATGTCATCTCCCCACCGAGATTCTCCCCAACGGGCCTGGGCCGCGATCGACCTCGCAGCCTTGCGGCACAATCTCGGCCGTGTGCGCGAACTATGCCCCGAAGCCGGCATCATCGCCGTGGTCAAGGCCGATGCTTACGGCCATGGCATGGCCGAATGCGCCGAAGCATTGCGCGACGCCGAAGCCGGCATTCGCGGCTTCGCCGTGGCGACCATGGACGAGGCGCGCCGCTTGAGGGAGTTGCATCCGGACTTGCCGATCCAATGCCTGAACGGATTCCGCGACAGCGACGAATTGCAGGATTGCGCAACGCTCGATTTCCAGCCGGTCCTGCATGAGGAGAACCAGTTGCGCCTGTTGCGCGAGTTCAGCATGGAGCAGGACGGGCGCCTGACGGTCTGGCTGAAGCAGAACACGGGGATGAACCGGCTCGGGTTGTCCACGGCGCACTGCCTGGCCGCGGGCGCGGAGCTGGGCCGGCGCGAAGACCTGGAGATCCGGCTGATGTCGCATCTGGCCTGGGCCGACGATCTGGACGATCCGGGTTCGGCGGCCTTCACCCGGGAACAACTCCTCGCATTCGAACATCTGCATCGCGATCTTGCCTCCGAACTCAATGCGCCGCCGCCGAGCAGCATGTCGGCTTCCTCGGGCATCCTGTGCCTGCCCGACGCCCATTACGATTTCGTGCGCCCCGGCATCATGCTTTACGGCAGTTCGCCCCTGGTCGGCAGCAGCGCCGCGGAACTCGGACTGCGCCCGGTCATGAGCTTGCGCGCGCGGCTGCTTGCCGTACGCGAGGTGAAGGCCGGCGAAGCCGTGGGCTATGGCGCGACCTGGCGCTTCCCGCGCGATACGCGCATGGGCGTGGTTTCCATCGGCTATGCGGACGGTTATCCGCGCTCGGCGGTCAACGGTACGCCGGCGCTCGTGGCGCGCGGCGGCGGCTGGGAGCCTTGCAAGCTCGTGGGCCGCGTGTCCATGGACATGATCACGGTGGACCTTGGCGAACTGGATGACGTGGAGCCGGGCAGCGAAGTCGTTCTCTGGGGCGAAGGACTCGACGCGGACGAAGTCGCCGCGCGCGCGGGCACGATCGCATACGAACTTTTCACCCGCGTCACCGCGCGGGTGCCGAAAATTCATATCTGAAGGCATCGTCCGTGGCCAAAGCGAAAACCGCCTTCGTATGCAGTGACTGCGGCGCAGACTACGCCAAATGGCAGGGACAATGCGGCGCCTGCAACGCCTGGAATACCCTGGTGCAGTTCAATTCCGGCCCGGCCGAGAGCGGCCGCGGGGCGCGCAGGCAGGGATACGCCGGCGCACAAAGCGAAGTGACGCAACTCGCCGATATCGATCTCGCCGAATTGCCCAGATTTTCCAGCGGGCTGGCTGAACTCGACCGGGTGCTCGGCGGCGGCCTCGTCTCCGGTTCGGTCGTGTTGATCGGCGGCAATCCGGGCGCCGGCAAGAGCACCTTGCTGTTGCAGGTCATGTGCGTACTGGCCGGGCAGGACAGGCAGGCGCTCTATGTTACCGGCGAGGAGTCCCCGCAACAGGTGGGCATGCGCGCGCGCCGGCTGCAATTGCCGCGGGACAATCTCAAGTTGCTCTCGGAAACCGGCGTCGAGGAGATTCTCAAGGCCGCCGCCCGGCACAAGCCTGAATTACTCGTGGTGGACTCCATCCAGGTAATGCATAGCGCGGAAATTCCTTCCGCGCCGGGCAGCGTGACCCAGGTGCGCGAATGCGCGGCCCACCTGATCCGGTACGCCAAGCAAACGAACACCGTGCTGTTTCTGGTCGGTCATGTGACCAAGGAAGGCAATCTCGCCGGGCCCAAAGTGCTCGAACACATGATCGACTGTTTCCTCATGCTCGAAGGAGGCAACGAGTCGCGCTATCGAATCTTGCGCGCGCACAAGAATCGCTTCGGCGCCGTGAACGAACTCGGCGTCTTCGCCATGACCGAAACCGGCCTGAAGGAAGTGCGCAATCCTTCCGCGATCTTTCTCGCCCGGGCCGAAGAGGAAGCGCCGGGTTCGCTCGTGGTCGCCTTGTGGGAAGGCACTCGTCCGCTGCTGGTCGAGATCCAGGCCCTGGTCGACGCCAGCGCGCTGGGCAATCCGCGCCGCGTGGCCGTGGGGCTGGAACACAACCGGCTCGCGATGCTGCTCGCGGTGTTGCATCGCCATGGCGGCCTGTTCATGGCCGACCAGGACGTTTTCGTGAACGTGGTCGGCGGGGTCAAGGTATCCGAGACCAGCGCCGATCTGGCGCTGTTGCTGGCCGTCGTTTCCAGCTTTCGCGACCGGCCCCTGCCAAGAGATCTCGTCGTATTCGGCGAAGTGGGCCTGGCCGGCGAAATTCGCCCGGTCCCCGGCGGCCAGGAACGCCTGCGCGAAGCCGCCAAACACGGCTTCCGCCACGCCATCGCACCCAGCGCCAACGTGCCGCGCAAACCGCTTGCCGGTCTGGAAGTGCATGGAGTAACGAATGTTTCCCAGGCTCTCGAAGCCGCCGAAAGCCTTAGCGCAGATTAACCGATAAATTCTCGCTCTGGCGTTAGGTGCCCCGCCACGTCATTCTGCGCGAAGCGTAGCGAAGTCGCAGAATCTCCCGAAGAATAGTGGCTTCGATCCGCCGCCGTCGGGTGGCGGAGGGTTCAGCGGACGCCGTAAATACGGTCCAGCCGCCAAGCACAGCTTGGCGTCGTTCCGGATGCGCATGAAGCTGCGCTTCATAAACGCTTGCCTCCACCCCTGTAGGCTTCGGGCTCGGCGTCCTGCCTCGCACGCCCGCTGA
>JANQSV010000306.1 GCA_028279115.1 Pseudomonadales bacterium | reverse complement strand
CGCCAGCCGACGGCGACTCACGCTGTGCAAGTTTTGGGATCTTGCCCCTTCGCCATTCTGCGCGCAGCGAAGCGGAGTCGCAGAATCTCTTAGGGGATTCGGATGGGTGGTGCATACCGTCCCTGGCGAGAAGCTATAGGCTTCGACTACCCCCAAGCCTGGCCATCCGTGGCCAGTCGTTCGGCCCTCAAAAAGCGTTGCTTTTTGTCGGCTGCGCCGACCGGGCCTCACCCCATGCCGCCCGCCGGCGACTCAAATTGTGCAGGCCCGATAATTCGTCATTCTGCGGCTTGCGCTTACTGAGTGACGAACTCCGGATAGGCTTCCATACCGCATTCGGCGAAGTCGACGCCTTCTTCTTCTTCCTCGTCGGATACGCGGATTCCCATTGCCGCCTTGAGCGCAATCCAGACGACGAAGCTGAAGGCGAATACCCAGCCCATGATCGTCAGCATGCCGACCAACTGGCCGATGAATGTTGCGTCCGGGTCGGACAGCAACACGGCGAAGATGCCGAAGATGCCGACGGTGCCATGCACCGAGATCGCGCCGACCGGATCGTCGATCTTCAACTTGTCGAGAGTGACGATGCTTGCGACGACGATGATGCCGCCGATGGCGCCGATGACCGTGGCCAGCAGGGGATAAGGGTCGGCCGGCTCGGCGGTTATGGCGACGAGTCCGGCGAGAGCGCCGTTAAGCGCCATGGTCAGATCGGCCTTGCCGAACCAGAGCCTTGCCATGACCAGCGCCGCGATCAATCCGCCGGCCGCCGCGGCGTTGGTGTTCAGAAACACGTTGGCGACCTCGTTGGCGACGCCGATGCCGCCGAGTTTCAGGGTCGAACCGCCGTTGAAACCGAACCAGCCCATCCAGAGGATGAAGGTGCCGAGCGTGGCCAGGGGCAGATTGGCGCCGGGAACCGCGCGGGTCTCACCTCTCGGGCCGTATTTGCCCTTGCGCGAGCCGAGCAGGATCACACCTGCCAGGGCCGCCGTGGCGCCCGCCAGATGCACGATGCCCGAACCGGCGTAGTCGTAGTAGTCGAGGCTGTATAACCCGAAGACCGAGTTGCCACCCCAGGCCCAGCTTCCCTCGAACGGGTAGATGACGCCGGTCATGACCACGGCGAAGGCCAGGAAGGCCCATAGCTTCATGCGTTCGGCCACCGCGCCGGAAACGATCGACATCGCCGTGGCGACGAACACCACCTGGAAGAAGAAATCGCTGGCGCCGGAATAGACCGCATCGCCGCCGAATCCTGCTTCGGCCGACTCTGCCAGTACGCCGGCGACGGCCGCGTCGGTCATCTGCAGCGTGGTCGTGACGCCGGACAGGAAGTAACCGCCGCCATACATGATCTGGTAGCCGCAGACGAGATACATGGTGCAGGCTACCGCGAACAGGGCGACATTCTTGGTCAGAATCTCGGTTGTGTTCTTGGAGCGGACGAGTCCGGCCTCGAGCATGGCGAAGCCGGCGGCCATCCACATCACCAAGGCGCCGCATATCAGGAAGTAGAAGGTGTCCAATGCATACTGCAATTCAAAAATCTGGGTTTCCACGTGCCTGTTCCTCCAATTCGAATCCCGCCTAGAGGGCGGAATCTCCGGTTTCTCCGGTGCGAATGCGCAGGACCTGGTCGAGACTGGTCACGAAGATCTTGCCGTCGCCGATCTTCCCGGTGCGGGCCGAAGAGATAACGGCTTCGATCGCCTGGTCCAGCAGCCCGTCGGTTACGGCGACTTCCAGTTTCACCTTGGGCAGAAAATCAACGACGTATTCGGCGCCCCGGTACAACTCGGTATGGCCCTTCTGTCTGCCGAAGCCCTTGACTTCGGTGACGGTAATTCCCCGCACCCCGATTTCGGACAGAGCTTCACGCACGTCATCCAGTTTGAATGGCTTGATAATCGCCGAGACTAACTTCATCTTGTCGTTCCTCGCTTTCAGGCATTTCGGGTTGACAGTGTTCAAGACACTGCGCAGCCATTCATGCAGACTCCGTGCCAGAAACGGTTTTTCTATCTAATTCAGTGAGCTATCTGATTTTCGGTAATTGAGACCGATCGGGTACACGTACCGGAAATCGAGCGGATAGCCCCTGGCCGGCGCACTTTTGCACCAGAACGATGCAGACCTCGACCGGGGCCGCGAGGGGGAGCGTCTGTTCGCTTAATCTCGCCTCGACATCCATGTCGAGGCTCGAATCGGGTCGGCGCCGCTTTAGGCCATCCATGGCACGCAACGCCTCCCACGACGCGAACAGACGCTCCCCCTCACAGCCCCTTGCGCTGTGCATAGCCCACGTATCGGTTTCTTCGAAAGAGATTCGTTGAATTTGCGCGATGTGAGTCGCTGTCGGGTGGCGTGGTGTGCAGCGGGCGTGCGAGGCAGGAAGCCGAGCCCGAAGCCTACAGGGATGTATTCACGGCGTTCGTTGCACACCACGCCACCCGACGGCGACGGATCGAAGCCAATGAAGTGCTAAAAATGGAATGACGTGGGACATTCAATACTTGTATAATTCGCGCCGGTTTTTTGGGCCGCGCGATGCGCCTCGGAATTCGCCCAACTTTCCACGAGAACAATTTCACTACGTATAGGAGTAGCTCGTTGAAACCTGTCAGCGATAACGCATCATTCTTCTCCGCAGCTTCGATTCCGGCCCTGCTGTTCACCGCCGGCGTGTTGCTGTTTCCCGGTCAACTCTCCCTGGCGGATCAGTCCGCCGAGGAAAATCTCGCCCCGATCGCCAAGCTTTGCCTCGCCGGCGAAGACTGCGTTGGTGCGAAGGCAAACGAAGTCGCCGCGGCGCCCGCGTCGGTTGAAGCCGCTCCAGAGCCGGCCGCGGCGCCTGCGCCGGCTGCCGCGCCCGAGCCGGTCACCGAGCCTGTGCAAATCGCCCAGGCCGACGATGGCTTCGACCTGCAAGCCACTTACCAGATGTTCTGCTTTGCCTGCCATTCCACCGGCCTTTCGGGCGCGCCGCTTCCCGGCGACGTCGAAGCCTGGGCTCCGCGCATGGAAAAGGGCCGCGAAGAGATCATCGAGATCATGAACCGCGGCCTGAACGCCATGCCGCCCAAGGGCCTGTGCATGACCTGCACCGACGATCAGTTGTGGGAACTGTCGCAATACATGGTGACCCTGGAACAGTAGTTCCGCGTTCCTGGTTTATACATTCAGGCTTCAACAATTCAGGCGACTGAAATGAAGAACCTGACATTTCCCTCCCTTGCCGCGCTGCTGGCGATTCCGTTCAGCAGCGCCGGCACTGGCGACGCGGGCGTGCAACTCGCCCAAAGCAGCGATGGCTTCGACCCCGAAGCGCGCTACATGGCCGCCTGTTTCGCCTGCCATAGCACCGGCGCCGCCGGCGCGCCCCGGGTCGGACCCGGCAACGCAGGGGAATGGGCGCCGCGGCTCGAAGAAAAAGGCCTCGATGCGATAGTGGAAAGCACCGTCACCGGCATCGGCGCCATGCCCCCCAAAGGACTTTGCTTCGATTGCACGCCGGAAGAACTGCGCGCGATCGTCGAATTCATGCTCGAATCCAGCGACTAGAGTGCTAATTTCGCCGCCGATCAGGCATTTTCCGTAAAATCGGACTATGACTATGACTTCGATACAGCCGGATCGAAGTTGTCATGTCTGTTGCAATCATTCATTCAAGGGCGGTGCTCGGCGTCGAGGCGCTTGCCGTAACCGTTGAAATCCATATCTCGAGCGGCCTGCCGGGCTTCGCCATAGTCGGCATGCCGGAAACCGCGGTGCGCGAAAGCAAGGACCGGGTCCGCAGCGCCATTCTCAATTCGGGGCTCGAATTTCCCGCCAAGCGCATCACGGTCAACCTGGCGCCGGCCGATCTGCCCAAGACCGGCGGGCGTTACGATTTCGCCATCGCCATGGGCATTCTCGCGGCTTCCGGCCAAGTCGACGGCCGCAAGCTGGCGGGGGTCGAACTGCTTGGCGAACTCGCCCTCGGCGGCGGCCTGCGCAAGGTGTTCGGGGTGATCCCCTCGATCCGCGCCGCGGCCCGGCGGCAGCGCCTGATCGTACTGCCCGACGGCAATCGCGAGGAAATGAATCTCGTCGGCTACGAGGGCTCGCATGTGGTCGGCGACCTGGCGGAGTTCGTCGCCCATCTGTTAAAGGACAACGACCTCGTGAAGCCCGACCCGGACGAGGCTTCGCCTGCCTGCAATTGCCATCACGCAGTCGACCTGATCCGCGGGCACGAGGCCGCGAAGCGCGCGCTACTCGTCGCGGCGGCGGGAAATCACAACCTGCTGATGATCGGCCCGCCCGGCAGCGGCAAGACTCTGCTCGCCAATTCGCTGGCGCGATTGTTGCCGCCGCTCGATGCGGAAGAGGCGATGGAGGTGGCTTCGATACGCTCGGTGAGCAATGGGCGCGTTCAATGTCCGTCGTGGTTCTGCCGACCGGTGCGCGCGCCGCACCATAGCGCCACGGTTCCCGCGCTCGTTGGCGGCGGCGGCAAGGCTCAGCCTGGCGAGATCAGCCTCGCCCATCGCGGGCTGCTGTTTCTCGACGAATTGACCGAATTCAAGCCGAGCGTACTCGAAACCTTGCGCGAGCCGCTCGAATCGGGTGAAATCACGATCAGCCGGGCGAATTACCGGCTGCGATTCCCCGCCCGCTTCCAGCTCGTCGCCGCGATGAATCCCTGCCCTTGCGGCTACGCCGGCGATACGCGCAACGAATGCCGTTGCAGCCAGGATCGCATCAACCGCTATCTCGGCCGAATCTCGGGCCCCCTGCTCGACCGCCTGGACCTGGTCATCGAAGTACCGGCGCTGTCCCACGCCGAACTGCTAGCGGCGCCGAACACGACCGACCCGCTATCTCCGGAGATACTGCGCGGCAAGGTCGGTGACTGCCGCGAATTGCAGCAAGGCCGCTCGGCTGTGCTCAACAGCGAATTGCGGGGAGAAGAACTCGAAAGAACGTGCCGATTGAGCCCGAAACTGAATCGATGGCTGGCGGACACTCTGGAACGACTATCGCTTTCGGCCCGGGCCGCACATCGAATCCTGCGCGTTGCGCGCACAATCGCCGACCTGGAAGACAGCGAAGAAATCCATGAACAACATCTGCTCGAAGCAGTCGGCTACCGCCACTGCCGAATATTGCGCTCGCTATTCCGCTGAGGATTCGTCCTTTGCGGCAAGCCGACTCTCAAGTTCGGCGACAGTCTCTTCAAGCGCTTGAATGCGCTCCTCGGCGCGCCGCAGCGCACGCACCTGAGCATCAAACTCCTCACGGTCGATCGCCGAAAGTTCGGCCACGCCCTCCCGCAACTGCTGCTCGATCTTCCCGCGCAGATCGCTCGCAGCCGCACCCCCGGACTGCAGCAGCCCCGTCAATCGCCCACTAATCTCCCCCAACAAATCCCGATCCCGCATCGCCAATCCCACCAACCAAAGGGACATACATCTTAGCATCCAACAACATCCCGGATTCCGCACAACGTGAGTCGTCGGCGGGCGGTGCGGGGTACAGCGGGCGTGCGAGGCATGGGTGAGGCCCGGTCGGCGCAGCCGACAAAGAGCAACGCTCTTTGAGGGCCGAACGGCCCGCCATGGATGGCGAGACTGGGGGTAGTCGAAGCCTATAGCTTCTCGCCAAGGACGGCATGCACCACCCATCAGAATCCCCTACGAGATTCTGCGACTTCGCTTCGCTACGCGCAGAATGACAGATGCCCGTCGGCGACGGAACTATGTCCACCAGTCCTCGTTAGCCAAGTACCAGTCGATGGTGCTTGCGAGGCCGGTGGGGAAATCGACTTGGGGGCGGTAGCCGAGTTCGGTGGTGATTTTGGCGGTGTCGATGGCGTAGCGGGTGTCGTGACCGAGGCGGTCGGTGACGTGAGTGATGAGGGTGCTGGAACTTTCGCCGTTGGCCGGCGGGGCCGCGGGATAGCGCCGGGCGAGATCCTCCTCGTTTGCGAAGCGCCGGTCGACGCTGGCGCAGAGCTCGTTGACGAGGTCGATGTTGGCGCATTCGTTGTTGCCGCCGACGTTGTAGGTTTCGCCGCGGCGACCCTTGCGCATGCATAGTTCGATGGCGCGGCAATGGTCTTCGACGTGGAGCCAGTCGCGAATCTGGCGGCCGTCGCCGTATACGGGCAACGGCTTGCCGGCGAGGACGTTGGTCAGGAACAGCGGGATGAGCTTTTCCGGGAACTGGTAGGGGCCGTAGTTGTTGGAGCAGTTGCTCGTGACCACCGGCAGGCCAAAGGTGCGGTGGTAGGCGCGCACGAGGTGGTCGGCGGCGGCCTTGCTCGCGGCATAGGGCGAGTTCGGCGCGTATTGGGTATCCTCGCGGAACGGGGCGTCGTCGGGGGCGAGCGAGCCGTAGACTTCGTCGGTGGAAATGTGCTGGAACAGGCAGTCCGGGCGCGGGTCGCCGCCGTCGAGCCAGACCGCGCGGGCGGCCTTGAGCAGGCTGTGGGTGCCGGCGACATTGGTTTCGATGAAGGCGTCGGGGCCGGTGATCGAGCGGTCGACGTGACTTTCGGCGGCGAAATGGACGATGGCGCCGATGTCGTGGCCGCGCAGCAAGCGTTCTACCAGCGTCTGGTCGCAGATGTTTCCGTGGACGAAATGAAAGTCCGGGGCGCCTTCGAGGCCGGCGAGGTTATCGCGGTTGCCGGCGTAGGTGAGGGCGTCGAGTACGACGATGCGGTCGGACGGATGTTCGCGCCGCCAGTAATGCGCGAAATTCGCGCCGATGAAGCCCGCGGCTCCCGTTATGAGCAACGACTTCATCGGGGGCCTCCCAGTTCCGCGATGGCGCCGACGACGCGGACCAGGTCCGAGCGCCAGTCGCGCTCTCGCATGTCGAAATCGGCCATTGTGCGCGAGCGGTCCATGACGCTATAGGCCGGCCGCGTCGCGGCGGCCGGGTATTCGGCGCTCGCGATCGGCCTGATCGGGATCGCGTTTTGCAACACGCCTGCGGCTTGCCCCCA
>JANQSV010000237.1 GCA_028279115.1 Pseudomonadales bacterium | reverse complement strand
AAGCTGCGCTTCATAAACGCTTGCCTCCACCCATGTAGGCTCCGGGCTCGACATCCTGTCTCGCACGCCCGCTGAACCCTCTGCCAGCCAACGGCGACTCACATTGTGCGGAATCGGAAATCACCGAATTGTTGGCATCCAAGGCCTGGTTCATGCAGTATCGAATTGCCGGGAACTTGGTGGTAACGTCCCCGCAACGTGTGAGCTCCAACCACCGAAAATTCTGTCGCCGAAATGGAACTTCGTTAACCATGCCATTGAATTTCGTTCCTCGTCCCGGAACTCTGTTGATCTGCGATTTCGAAACGGGATTCAGGCCACCGGAGATGGTCAAGAAACGCCCTGTAGTCGTGATCTCACCCCGTCGCCGTCGCGGAAACGCGCTTTGTACCGTGGTACCGTGGTACCGCTAAGCACCACCCCACCCCGTCCAGTGCAGCCGTTTCACCATCGGATGGATGCGCGTTCACTGCCAGGGCCATATGCCATGAAGGAAACATGGGCGAAATGCGACCTGGTGGCCACGGTAGCACGGGACAGATTGGACAGGGTGCTGATTCGGGAGAATCAAAGCGGGAGGCGAGAATATGTGGCAATGCAAGTGACCGCAGCGGACTTGGGAGCGATACGCAGGGGGGTCGCAATTGCTCTTGGTCTCGGCCACGTGTGAACAGCCTCGAATTTGAGTTGGACTTGCATTCAGGAGGGCGGTCATGCCACACTCTCGATGTTCCCGATTATTCGGGCTTGTGAGACTGCCTTCGGGCAGCAGACTTCTTCCGGCAACAACCAGTCGGCTGAGGTGGTAAAACGAAGGCCCCGCATCGCAAGATGCGGGGCCTTTTCGTGTCTGACTATTTAACGCGAATCCGAGTTGCGCCACTTTACATTGACCAACCGGCACCTAAAGCCCTTTATCCACTAGGTCCCGAAGAAGTGCGCCTCCGAGCCGCACCCTGTCCTCGGTGTCGAGTTGATGCCCGTCTACCGTAGTCTGTGGAATCGTCAGCTTGAGGTCTGAATCCAAGCCGTGGGCTTTGCAGACACGCAAGAACGTCTGTGCGCGACTATCGTCATCAGGAGCGCGAAGCTGTATACCATCTTGGACGCACCGTATCGCCGCGCCGCTTGCGCTGAGTTCCATCCAACGTGAGTTCGTCTCGTAGCCCGTGAACCAAGGACCACCACTCTCTTCTTGCCATACGTCTCCTTGAACTTTGGAATCTGACACACCGCTATACTGCCTGATTGCTGAAAGGTAGGGATCGCGGTAGTAGCTGCTCATCGCCATTTTGTCGAGCATGCACACGCCGTAGCCGAGCGAGCTTGTTTCATGAGCGTAAATGCCGGAACGCCCCTTGCGCATCTCCTCATAGCGTACGAAGTACCAACGCCAGTCCAATCCATTAGCCGCTTTCTCCGCTTCCTTGGCCTGCAGCCAAGTCTCCGTGAAGGACGTTAACGCCTTCTGCACATCACCCTTTCGTTCGGCAACGATGTCGAGGATGCAACTCAGAGCATCTCGCACGGTGGCGAGACGCCTGCGACTAGAGCCCGTGAGAATGCCTTCCCGCCACTGCTCCCTGTTGGAGCCTGATCCGAGCATTGACCTGCGGTGATTAAGTCGGCGGGAATAGTCACCAGCAGCGAGCAACGCTCCGCTAAGCATAGGTAGCAGGTTCGCGCCTTCGAACAGCTTGTGGAACGCCCGCGCCCGTCGCTCGAATGTCAAACTATCGAACTCAAACGCCGCAAGAGATCCCCGGAGAAGGGGATGATCTTCAAGATTGAAGAGAGCGCACTCAAGAGTTGGCTCCTCTTTCAAGAATTTGTTCTTCAATTGCTCGTCTGCGACCTGTGCCTGGTTGAAGCTCGACACTTTGGATAGAGTCCCATTGACGATGAGGCGCCTCACATCTTTAAGTAGCGCGGGCATCCTCTCGGCACGGATCTCGTTGCTCGATGCCTCTATGAGGTTCCGCAGCACTCGAAGCCTGCGTGGGAACTCATCAGTTGTGTGCAGTCGATTCAGCAGGACGGCGTATAGGAGAATGGTTAGCGGAAAGCTGCGCCGCTCCCGCCCCCGATCCCGGCAGCATTCTTCAAAGAGATTTGCCGAGTTCCACTGCGTTCCATAGAGTACTACCTTTCGTGTGTCGTCAGAGTCGACAGGCGTAGGCGAAAGAGAAAACGTCTTGGCGAACACGGAGTGTGTGTCGACATCCACCCAAGTGTTGAAGCTGCGAACCAAGAAATCCAAATTTGCTTCCGCCCGCTCGTTTTCCGAACCGTAGATTCGCTCGGCGAGTTCGAGGTCATCCTTTTTTAGTCGGTCGTCCAATTGGCCGTTGCGCCACTCGCAAACGTCGGTGACGAACCGGAAGTAGCGGAGGAACTCGTCGTCGACGATGTTATCGGTTCCCCGGAATGGCCACAGCATGTCGGCCCACGCCCCGTCCACCTTACGCGCGAAATCCTGGACGCGACCGGGGTGGGAGTTCTCCAAGAGTTGTTCGAATCGTGCCTTGAATTTCTCAAATTCAGTGAGCGGCTTCCCCCGCGAGTTCATTTTGATGTAGAGGTCTTCGCTCAGTCCCTTATGCTGTTTGATCGGAAGCAAGTAGAAGGAGACCACTGGTGACTCAGAATCCACGAGTCGTCTCCACGCCGCAACGCAGTCAGCATCAATGAATCTCTCGTGGATCGCCTCGATCATTGTCAGCATTGACTGGATCGTTGGGTCGTGGCGCCAAGTATGCAGGAACCAGTGCTGGTCCTCGAACCACTCGCGTAGTTCCCAATCAAAGGAGGGCTTCGATTCTACGAGACGCTCGCAGAACAGTCGCGCACTCGGGCGGGTGGCGTATCCAAAACACTTCCAGCCATGCTCTTGCCCAAGTCGGTCAGCGCGCCACGCAAGATACCAGTGGAGGAGGAAAAGGGTCGTAAGTCGCTGCTGACCGTCGAGCGGGCCGAGCTTCCCCCCGTCCACATCTCCGTATACGAAATCTAGGCTGATGGGCTTCCCCGCAGTCACGGCATCGTGCAAAGCTTCGAGAAAGTTGTCGCGGATGCGTGCAACCGAGTCGCTATCGCGTCCCTGCGCGTAGTCCCGTTGGAAGATGGGTATCTCGATGCGATCAACGCGAGGCGCGTCCTCTGATCCTCGAGCGAAAAGACCGTTGAACGAGGTGGGGAAGCCCTTCACGACTCCGGCTCTTCAGGTTTCAGGTAGGCTCTCACGCCAGCGTCAGGCGAAAGAATCGCATCCAGATAGTCTTCGCGGTCCTGCGTGCTCCAGAAGTGGACCTGCTGTGCACCTGCGTTCGTGTAGTACTTGAGGAAGACTTGGCGAGTACAGATTGGGATGTACTCACCTTTCTTATCCAATTCGAGAATGCGACGCCGCTTAACCTCAAACACCGCATTGCTAAGAGCGCTATTGTGACCACTCTTAAGGAGCGCGAGGTTAGACACCGCGTGCATGGGGTGCGATGCTGCAGCAGGCGACGAGTCCACCCGTGTGAACGCTGCGGCGATGTCCCGCGCGAGTTCTTGAAATGTCTGACGCTTGATCGAGTGGCCGACCTCTTCGATCCGGACGATCAGTTTTTGTCGTTCGTCATCGTCCTTTAACGGAAGGCCGTCGAGCGCAACTCTGTGGAGTTCGAGCCATTCTTTCCATTGCTCCTCCTTCGTGAGGCTCTCGGCATGCTGAGCGTGAATGTGCTCAAGGGACCAAACTTGGCTCCGGTGAATACGGAACGAATATCGTTCGCCCGAGTACTTCATCCGGCGCACCGTCTCGACATTCATCAGCAAGAGGAGACGCCTGCATTTCTCTGGGTCCAACTCATAGTTGAGTTCCGATACTTCGGAGGGCGTGAGGTTGATGGTATTGGAGATCCGACCGTCGAGCAGTGCATCAAATTCGCTCCTCGCTTTCCCCGACGCTACCGAAACGAGGTCACTGAAACGTTGGCCGACGGCCACGAGGTAGCCAACCTTGTGGTAGTAGTCCCGACTTTCATACCACCCGAGAACCAGCGCATGGAGTTCGACGACCTCATTCCATACGGTTTCGGCTCCATTCCGACCAACCTTTTCTCGAAGGGAATCAAACGTATGGAACGGTGGCCGCGCTAGACCACGAGGACCTCCAACAACCGTATCGAGGAGCAGCGTGATCCGCGTCGGGCTTTCCACGACTGCATCGTCTGCGACGAATGCCCAGATTTCGGGATTTTGGAGATCGCGCTCAATGTGGTCCCACTGGGCCGCGATTTCATGTCTCCTGTCCGTGTTGCTGGTGTGGTCCCGATTGTGGGAGAGCAAGAGGGCCTTGAAGAGTTCAGCATCTGTAAGCGGGATTTTTCCTATGTTCAACCGCGTGAAGAGCGTCGTTGAGTCGAGATCGCTTGGAGCCTCGTACCAGATGACCCTAACGGTATCGAATAGGTACCCATAAAACTTGTTGGCGACGTGCTGGCGGCGAGTGCCATGGGAATCAAACCAGGTTTGGATGCGCTTGTAGGCGTGGTAGATATGGAAAAAGTCGATGTTGGCGTCGGAACGCTCTGCGACGGGGTTTTGCAGGTAAGTCTCGCTGTCTGGCCGCGTATCATACATAATCGAATACGGCGCAACCGCGTTCTGAAGCTGCTCGCGCTGCATGAACATGAAGATGAGGTAGAGGGTGGTGAGACGCTGCTGGCCGTCCACTAACTCCCACTTGTCATCGCTATCGCGCTTTATGACAACCGGCTGGAGATTGTAGTCCTGGCCTTCGCTCTCCCAGATGTCGTTGAGCAGGCAATCCACCTCGTGAGTTCCCCAACGGTACCCACGCTGGTATCTCGCGACCCTGAACGACCCCTCAATATCGCCGACGCGTTTTAGTTCCAGTTTTGCGCCATCCATTGTCTAGTACTGCTTGTCCATAGCTTCCGTCAGCAGCGGATGCGCTTGTTGGCGGGATCGTACATCGGTTTGGATGACGCTTCCGCCGGAATCCTTTCCCCGGCCACTTCGATTCTGAATTCTCCCGCGGAGGGGTCCGGCGCCTTGGTTGTATCGACATAGCCCAGACCGATCGCGCCGCCGAGAGTGTGGCCGTAGGCGCCCGAGGTGATGCGCCCGACCAGTGTATCGCCCTGCCAGACGGGTTCGTCGTGATAGAGCAGCGGCTTCGGGTCGAGCAGCCGGAACTGCAGCAGGCGCTTCGCCGGCCCCGTTTGCCGCTGTTTGAGCAGAGCCTCACGGCCGATGAATCCGCCCGGCTTGTCGAACTTGACGGCGAAGTCCAGGCCCGCTTCCAGCGGCGTGTCCTCGTCGGTGATGTCGCGGCCCCAATGCCGATAGGCTTTTTCGATGCGTAGCGAATCGAGCGCATGGTAGCCGGCGTGGACCAGGCCGAAGGCCGGGCCGGCCTCGACAATCGCATCGTAAACGCCCGCCGTGAACTCGGCGGGGACGTAGAGTTCCCAGCCGAGTTCGCCGACGTAGGTTATGCGCGAGGCGCGCACCAGCGCGTGACCGAGCTCGATTTCCCGGCTATGGGCGAAGGGGAAGGCCTCGTGGGAGAGATCGTCGGGGCTCAACGATTGCAGCAGCGCCCGGGAGTCCGGTCCCATGATCGAAATCACGCCCATCGCTGACGTCACATTGGTCAACGTGCAATGGCTGTCGGTCGGAATATGCCGTTGCAGCCAATTGAAGTCCCGGACTTCAGTGGCGGCGGCGGTCACGACCAGCCAGCGCTCCTCGCTCAGCCGGGTAACGGTCAGATCCGCTTCGATGCCGCCGCGTTCGTTCAGCCACTGGGTATAGACGATGCGTCCCGGGGATACGTCAATATCGTTCGCGCAAACGCGATTCAGCACCCGTATCGCATCGCGGCCCTGGACCAGGAACTTGGCGAACGAGGACTGATCGAACAGGCCCACCCGCTCGCGCACCGCCCGGTGTTCCTGCGCCGAGTATTCGAACCAGTTCTGCCGTCCCCAACTGTACTCGTACCGAGCCAGCTCAGGTCGCGGCGCATACCAGTTGGGCCGCTCCCAGCCGGCGAGTTCGCCGTGACATGCGCCGACGGCGTGCAGACGATCATATAGCGGCGATTTTCGAACCCCCCGGGCGGTCTCGTACTGGCGATAGGGGTAGTGCGCGGCGTATAGCAGGCCGAGGCTTTCGGAGGCCCGCTCGCGCAAGTACTTGCGGTTGCGCTGGAAGGGCAGGTTGCGGCGCACGTCCACTTCCCAGAGATCCGACGGCGGATGCCCGAGCCGAATCCATTCCGAAATCACCTTGCCGATGCCGCCGGCGGATTGCAGGCCGATGGAGTTCAGTCCCGCCGCGACGAAACAGTTGTCCTGTTCGGGCGCCTGGCCGATGTGGTAGCGCACGTCGGGCGTGAAGCTCTCGGGTCCGCAGAAAAATTTCGCCAGGCCGGCGGTTTCCAGCGCCGGAACGCGCGCCATGGCCTGTTCGAGGATCGGCTCGAAATGCTCCAGGCTGCCGGGAATCTCATCGAAACAGAAGTCTTCGGGAATGCCCTCGGCCGCCCAGAGACGGGCATTGGGCTCAAATGCCCCGACCAGCAATTTGCCCGCGTCGTACTTGTAGTAGGAACAGGCGTCGTAGTCGCGTACGACGGGCAATTCCGGATGGAGGCCCGCCACCGAATCGAACAGGGCGTAATAGTGCTCGCAGGCATGCAGGGGCACGTTCACGCCGATAGACGCCGCAAGTTCTCTCGTCCACATGCCGGCGCACAAGACCACACAGTCGGCGTCGGTCTCGCCCCGGTCGGTTGCCACGCCGGCGACACGGCCTCCTTCGGTCAATATGGCGGTGACCGGCGTGTTCTGGAAGATGCGCGCGCCCGCGGCAGCGGCGCCCTTGGCCAGGGCGTTGGTGACGTCCACGGCGTTTGCATAGCCGTCGGACGGAATATGGATTCCCCCGAGCACGTCTTCGACATTGAGCAGGGGGACGCGGGCCTTGATCTCTTCGGCCTTGAGCACCTGCACATCCAGCCCGAAGACTTTCGCCATGGACGCGCTGCGCCTGAGTTCCTCGAACCGCTCCTCGTTGGTGGCGAGAGAGATGGAGCCGCAACGCCGATAGCCCGTCGCCTGGCCGGTTTCCTCCTCAAGGCGCAGATAGAGTTCGCTGGTATAGCGCGCCAGCGCGGTCATGTTGACCGAAGTCCGCAGCTGACCCACGAGGCCCGCCGCGTGCCACGTAGTGCCCGAAGTGAGCTGCCTGCGTTCCAGCAACACGACGTCCGCAACGCCTTCCCGCGCCAAGTGATAAGCGACGGAGCAGCCGATCACGCCGCCGCCGATCACGACCACGCCGGCGCGTCGCGGCGGTTCGGCTGGTTTGGCTTTAGCTCCGGGCCGGCTCGTCATCGGCTGTCAGGCGCGCAGTCGCTCGTTGGCCGGATCGTGAACCGGCTCGCCGAGCAGGCTGATTTGCCGCCTTTGTCCAAGCACTTCCACCGTCAGCGCGGCGCCCGGTTCGGCAAGCGCGGGCGGAACGTAACCGAATCCGAGACTTTGCCGCACATAGTGGCCAAAGCCGCCGGATGTGGTCACTCCCACGCAACTTTCGCCCGCGAATATCGGCTCTCCGCCCTGCACATCCGCATCGCCGGAATCGAGACTGAAATAAATGAGTTGCAACTCGCGGTCGCCCTGATTGAGCGTCGCTTCGCGGCCGGTGAAATCGCCCTTGTCGAATCTGATGAAGCGCTCCATGTCGGCGTCGATCAAGGTGACCTCGTTGGTCAGTTCCGCGCCCCAGCCGCGATAGGCTTTCTCGAGTCTCAGGCTGTTGACCGCATAGAGGCCGAAATCGCGGATGCCGAATTCCGCGCCGGCTTCCAGCAAGGCATCGTGGAGCGCCTCCATGTGTTCCATGAGCGGATGCAATTCCCAGCCCAGTTCGCCCACGTAGTTCACCCGCAGCGCGCGAACGGGTGCGCCGGCGATCCCGATTTCCATGCCGCTCAGCCAGGGAAAGGCCTGGTTGTCCAGGGGCGCGTCCGTTACGCGCGCCAGCACGTCCCGGGCATGGGGTCCGGCCAGCACCAGCACGCCGCGACGGTCGGTGACATTGTCGATGCGCACTTGCTCGCCGGGACGCGCGCCCTGTTGCAGATGATCCAGATCGCGCAATTCGGCGCCCGCGGCGGAAAGCACGTAGAAGGATTCGTCGCCGAGGCGGGTGAGGGTCGCCTCGCCGCCGATGCGCCCGTTTTCGGACAGCAGATGCGTGAGCGCGATACGTCCCGGCTTCGGCAGCCGATTGGCGCAAAGCCTGTCCAGCAGTTTTTCCGCATCGGGACCCGTCACGTCGTATTTCGCAAAGCCCGAGAGATCCAGTATTCCAACCCGTTCCCGCACTGCCAGGCACTCGTCCCGCACCAGTTCGAAGACGTTGTTGTGGCGGAAACTGTACTCTTCTTCGCGGCCATCGGTCGAAAACCATTTCGGCCGCTCCCAGCCGAAGGTCTCGGTGAAGACGCAGCCCCCGGCGCGCAATTTGTCGTACAGCGGGCTCGTCCGCAGTTTTCTCGCCGCCGGCAACTCTTCTCCCGGCGGAATCGTGGCGTAGGTCATGCCATAGTCTTGGCGCCCCCTGGCCCGCATGTAGTCGGCGTCGGCAAATACGCCGAAGCGCCGCGGGTCGAATCCGGTCATGTTGATTTCGGAGTCGCCGTGGAGGATCCACTGGGCGAGATACTTGCCGCAGCCAGCTCCCTGGGCGATGCCGAAGGACGAACCGCAGCAAAGCCAGAAATTGCGCAAGCCCGCCACGGGCCCCAGCAACGGCAGCCCATCGGGGCTATGTGAGATGGCGCCGTTGACGATGCGCTTGATTCCCGCTGGCTCGAAGATTGGCATTCGTTCCATGGCGCGCCCAAGCCAGGGCATCAGACGGTCGAGATCGTCGGAAAACAGTTCGCTGTCCGATTGCCACGGCGGCAATCCAACAGGCTGCCAGGCTTCGGCGATGCCTTCCTGCTCGTAAATTCCGATCAGGCCGGATTTCTGCTCCTGGCGTATGTAGGACGAGGCCCAGGGATCCCGGGTCACGGGAATTTCCACCTCTCTCTCGATCAGTTCGGGCACGTCGCCTGAAACGAGATAGTGGTGCTGGATATTGCTGATGGGCAAATCCGCTCCCACCATTTGCGCCACCTGCCGGGCGAAGCAGCCCGCGGCGTTGACCACGGTTTCGGCGATGACGGTCCCGTTCTCGGTGACGACTTCCCATTCGCCGCCCGGAAGCGAATTGATGCCCGTCACCCGGTTGTTGCGCACGACTCTCGCGCCTTTTTCGCGCGCTCCCCGCGCCATGGCCTGGGTCAGGCCCGAGGGGTCGGCATGGCCGTCGTTGGCGGTCCAGGCGCCGGCGAGCACGCCGTCGGTATTGATAAAGGGGTTCAACTTGCGGATCTGCTCGACGTCAATGATTTCCATGTGGTAGCCGACGTTGTCGGCGATTCCGCGCAGATAGCGGAACCAGTCGAGGTCGCGCTCGGTGAGGGCGAAGCGGATGCTGCCGCAGCCGTGCCACCCGACCGCCTGACCGGTCAGTCGTTCGAGCTGGCTGTACAGCGCGATGCTGCATTCGTGAATCTTGGCGAGGTTGTAATTGCCGACCAGGTTCGGGCATTGGCCCGCCGCGTGCCAGGTCGAGCCCGAAGTCAACTCGCCTTTCTCGATCAGCAGGACGTCTTTGCCGCCTTCCCCGGCCAAATGGTACGCCAGCCCGACACCCATGATGCCGCCGCCGACGATGACGATTCCGGCCTGGCTTTCCATGAGGGTATTTTCCTCAATTCCGCACGATGCGAGTCGCTGTCGGGTGGCGGATCGAAGCCACCATTCCCGACCGCGCGGCGGGCGTTTCCATTCCTTCTTTGATTGACTCCGCTACTCCGGGTATGGACGCCAGGTACAGCGTTTCGGAAATCGCGTTCCAATCCTCTTCCGAAAGAAGAATGGCGTTATTTCTTTTCCCTGTAATGACGATGGGTTGGTGCGTTTTCGCTGTTTCGTCGATCAAGCTGTAAAGCTTCGGTAGCGTTGAGTACGGTCATGAATCGTTCCTCTTGCATAAAAGCGTACGGCAATACGTGCGCTTTGGCAATTGATCAAACGATAGTTTTGACATGAGAACTTTTGCTGCTTGCCATGCCTCGATAACTTCATTAGTCTGGAGGTCCGAGTCAGCCGGGCAATCGCCGTTCGCGTCCCTGGACGCGGGCGGAGGAAAGTCCGGGCTCCATAGAGCAGGGCGCCAGGTAACGCCTGGGGGGCGCGAGCCTACGGCAAGTGCAACAGAAAGCATACCGCCAGACAGCCGTCTGGTAAGGGTGAAATGGTGCGGTAAGAGCGCACCGCGCGGCTGGCAACAGTCCGCGGCAAGGTAAACCCCGCCCGGAGCAAGGCCAAATAGGAATCCCATGGTGCGGCTCGCATCGGATTCGGGTAGGCCGCTACAGGTCCGCGGTGACGCGGGCCGCAGATGAATGATTGCCCTCGACAGAACCCGGCTTACAGGCTGACTCGGCCTAGTTTGACTTTCTTCCCGAGCACGAAGGCCTTGGCTTCGCTGGCGAGCTTGCCTGCCTCGGCAAGCTTCTCAATTTTGCCGCTCTTGAAACCTTGGGCCCACGAGGCAAGATAGCTCTCGTGTTGCATGTCACCCTCGATTCCCAGATGCGCGCACAGAAATGCCGCGCCAAGTTCGGCAACGAGTTCTTCGAATGCGTATATCTGGTCACCCCATTTCACATGTCGGGCTCTGTTTAGCCGGTGATGGTGCCCGGTCCAATGTATGACTTCGTGCCAGAGTGTGGCCCAATAGTTTGCCTCTCCCTCTTTATCGCCGCTTGACCTGGGAAAAAATTGCTTGATGTCCGGCATCATGACGGTATCCCAACTCGGTGAATACGCCGCCCTGTCGTCTCCCGGAACGATATTGAGCTTATGCTCCTTTATCAGCTTATCCCGCAGGCGCACCGACTCCCTGAAGCACATTTCCCGCTGCGAATGGTTGCGATCCTCACAGAACGTCAGCCCAAGCGATTTTTCGCAGTCCGCGACCTGATCAATGTTGTAAACAAGCCGATCTCTTCGCGGATTCGAAGGTCCATAGCTAACGTAGTTCCAATAGGGCTTGAGTTTGACCGCGAAAGGGTCATCCCCATCGACTTCGGCCTCGATTTCGTCAAGCACATTTTTCTCGACCCAGAGATTGCTACGGTAACCGCGCTCAAGCGCCGTTGTCATCAGCAAGGTTCCATGGATAACTCCAAACGGAGTCTTGGGCGCCCGCAGATTGCTCGGCCAGGAATTGAGCGGAATCGGAACCGAACCCACCATTACCCGCTCCGACATGTCCGCCCACGGCCGCCGCCACGGCAATACCCCTTCCTCCAGCCGGACGATCAGAGCATTGAGCAAGGCTTCGTCTGAAACTGCTTTAGGCTTGGAATCATCCTTGCAATCAAGACGGACGCCGCCGACAGGCACGCCATCCAGAAAGTAGCCGGCGTCGGGAAGGTAATCGCTTGCCGCCAGCGAAGACTGCTGGGGCGACAGAGGCAAGGGCTGGAAAAAATTGGAGGAATTCGTGAAGTACCATTCCTGATTACCAGCCTCGATGACCAGATCGCGCAGATCGATCAGACCGGCGCAAAATCGCCGCAAGCGTTCAGGCGCGACACTGACCACCACGAAAGCATCGGCGCCTTCCGCCGCATCCACCGCCATGCCGAGGTAATGTCCGCCGATGTCGTCGCTGGCCTCGAACAGCAACGGCCTGTCGTAATATTCCAGCGTCCTAAGATAATTAACGGTTTTCACGTCAACTCCAACCGGCGGTGAACCAGGATGTCGTATTCGGCAAGCCGTTGGTCTGACATTCGGAAACTCCGGGAAACGATGCGTCCGGGCGCTCGGTAGGCAGTCCTCCGGCAACTGCTCCCGGAATCTATCACTCTGCAACGGAAGTTGGCGAGGCCTTTCCCGACATTCCCTTGGGTTTCATCCCCAAAGGTGCCAGCAGCGGGCGCCAGACGGAACCCGGCTTACAGGCTGACTTGGCCTTCCCCCCTCCCTTCACTGTCATCCTGCGCGGAATGACAGGTTTTTGCGCGGAATCTCGCACAATGTGAGTCGCCGCCGGGCCGGGGCGTGTGCAGCGGACGCCGTAAATACATCCCTGTAGGCTTCGGGCTCGGAAG
>JANQSV010000274.1 GCA_028279115.1 Pseudomonadales bacterium | reverse complement strand
AACTCGGGCTCCCGGTCGATCAGGGCCACCTTGCTGACGGCATCCGCCAGCGCGTCGAGGTCGTAACGCACGAGCAGCGGTTTGCCGGCTTCGGACAAGCCCTGCAAGGTGTCGGCGGGATACCGCTTGCCGGTGTAACTGCATTCGAGATGCGTTACGAATGTCGGATATTCGTTCATTTGTCAGCAATTCTCATTTTTGACTGAATGTGGCTGCAAGTTCGCCCCCACCAAAACCGCCGCGCGGTTTTGACTCCCCCCAAGGGGGAGTATCCGATTCCGCGCGCGGGGAACACTCCCGCGCCGATGGCGCCCCACAACTGCTCGTTCATTCGGTTCCGCACGCGCAGGGAACACTCCCCCTCCGGGGGAGTCGAATCTGCGAAGCAGATTCGGTGGGGGCTGCCCGCACTCGGCTGATTGCCATAACGGGAATTGCCGATCATTCATTGATTTTGTTCACTCCACGCGATTCGAGTACTTCTCGCGGAATCTTTCGTACAACTCCTGCTGGGTGCCGAACAGGTCGATGTCGCGGCCCTGGATGTAGGCGCCGAGCACCTGGCTGGTGCGCATGTCGAGGGCGTCGCCGACGGAAATGAACAGCGTCGCGTCCTTGCCCGCTTCGAGTGAGCCGACGCGGTCGTCGACGCCGAGAATGCGCGCGTTGTTCAAGGTGACCAGGCCCAAGGCGGCTTCGCGGTCGAAACCGTAAGCCGCGGCGGTGCCGGCATAGAACGGCAGATTGCGCTGCCGGTGCAATTCGGTGTCGCCGCCGCCGATGCCGACTTCGAGTCCGGCCTCCCGCAACAGGAATGGCATCCTGAAAGGCGCGTCGACATCGTGCCATTCCATTTCCGGCAGAGCGTGAATGCGCTCGTAGATCACCGGAATCGACTCGGCCAGCAGCAGGTCCTTCACCTGCAAGGCCTCGGCGCCGCCGACCAGAACGATGTCCTGTACGCCATAGGAACGGGCGAAACGCACGCCGCTGATGATCTCCCGGGCGCCGTCGGCGTGCAGGAACAACTTGCCGCCGCCGTCGAACAGGCCTTGCATGGCGGCGAGGTTGAGATTGAGCGGCTCGCCGGTGTAGCTCGCCGCGTCGCGGAACAATGCGTGCAGCATTTCGACCTGGGCCTGGTAGTCGTCGTTGTCGACGCGTTCGAACCGGCCGGTGTCGGGATTGCGTTGGTTGCGCTTGAAACCGGGCCAATGCATGTGCTGGCCGTCGTCGAGCCGGAGCGCGGCGTCCTCCCAGTTCCAGGCGTCGAGCATGAAGATCGACGACAGACCGGAAATCATGCCGCCTTCCGGGGTCACCTGGGCGGTGAGAATGCCGTTGAAGCGCGTGGCGGGAATCAGCTCGGAATCGGTGTTGTAGGCGATCGCCGAACGCACGCTGGCGTTGATATCGCCTTCCTCGAACACGTCGTTGGTGGCGCGGATGTTGCTCACTTCCAACAGGCCAAGGGTAGTGTTCGGCAACACCAGCCCCGGATAGATATGGCTGCCTTGCACGTCGATCACGAGATGCCCGCTCGTGTCGATGCCGTCGGCGGCCGAGCCCACGGCGGTGATGACGCCTTCGTCGAAGGTGATCACCCCGTCGCCGATGACGGTGCCGTCGCCGACGTGAATGATGGCACCGACCAGGGCGATGGGTTCGCCCTGGGGCGGCGCCGGAGTCGGCACTACCGCATTGGCGGCGAAGGCCGCGGCGAGCAGGGCCAGCGTGCAGATCGATTGAGTCAGTTTACGCATTTGTCATTTCCCCCTCATTCGCCGCGATTCGTGATGGAAGCGATGATGCGCGCCCGCTCGGCGGCAATCCGCTCCCGCAGCGCCATGTCTTCCTGCCGGTCGTAGAAGGGCGCGCCTTCGATCCAGGTCGTCTCCGCCACGGCGTAGACCGACAGCGGATGATCGGACCAGAGCACGAGGTCGGCGTCCTTGCCCGGCCGGATGCTGCCCATGCGGTCGTCGAGATGCATCAGCATGGCCGGGTTGAGCGTCACCATCTTGAGCGCGTCGACCTCGCTCACGTTGCCGTACTTGACCGCCTTGGCGGCTTCCTGGTTGAGCCGGCGCGCCATCTCGGCGTCGTCGGAGTTGATCGCGACGACCACGCCGGCCTGTTGCATCAGCGCGGCGTTATAGGGAATCGCGTAACGCACCTCCCACTTGTAGCCCCACCAGTCGGAGAAGGTCGAACCGCCGGCGCCGTGCCGGGCCATCTTGTCGGCGACCTTGTAGCCTTCGAGGATGTGGGTGAAGGTGTTGATGTTGAAGTCGAACTGCTCGGCCACATGCATGAGCATGTTGATCTCGGATTGCACGTAGGAATGGCT
>JANQSV010000265.1 GCA_028279115.1 Pseudomonadales bacterium | reverse complement strand
GAAAGCCGTTTTTCTCGGTGATCGGCAGCGCGTCCATGTCCGCCCGCAGGCCGATGGCGGACTCATCGGCTCCCCGGCGCAAGCTCGCCACGATTCCGGCGCCGCCGATTCCCCGCCGCACCTCGAGACCGGCCTGTTCCAGTTTGTCGGCGATAAGGCCCGCGGTGCGCGCGAGCTCGAATCCCGTTTCCGGGTGCTTGTGCAAGTCCCGCCGAAAAGCGGTCAGGTCAGGATTCGCCATTGCCAGGGTCTCCTTCAGAAATGATGACCAGCGGAGTTCCGGGGCCGTCTTCCCGCAGGCACGCGGCGAGTCCGGCCGTTCCGGAAGGCGTGCTCGCTATGCCGCCTCTCATATCCAGCGTGGCAAGCCGCCGCGCCATCTGGACCGCTTGGACCGCCTCCTCGTCGGAAACCGTCACGAACCGGTCGGCGGCGGACTTGAGTATATCGAAAGCGAGCGAGGATGGAGTCTTGCAATCGAGCCGGCCCATGTTGGAGACCGGCCCGGCAACGGTCACGAGCTTGCCCGCGGCCACGCTAGCCTGCAGACAGGCCGCGCGGTCTGGCTCGACCACCGTGATCTCGGGCTGTATATCCCAGCTTTGCCTTATCGACCAGGCAATCGCCGCGGCAAGACCACCGACGCCCGCTTGCAGGTAAACCCGCGATGGCCATTCTCCCGAATCCGTGAAAGCCGCTTCCAGTTCCCCGGCGAGAATCGTGTAACCCTCCATGATCAGGCGCGCCGATTCGACAGAGCCCGGCCACGATGTGTCGGTCAGATGGATCGCGCCGCTTCGTCTCGCGTCGTCCGCCGCGGCGGCGAGACTGTCCTCGTAGATTTCTCCCGAACGCAGAACTTCGGCGCCTTGTGCGCGCAGCCGCAAGGCAAATGCTTCGGCTACGGTTTCCGCGATGTGAATTCGGGAACTTGCGCCGAATATTCTCGCGCCCGCGGCCACAGAGAGGCCATGATTGCCGGCGCTCGCGGTTACGAAGCAAAGCCGGGAGGCGACGCGGCGCGCGTCTTCGGAAGCCAGCGCCGCCGGCCCGATATCGCCGCCGGCTTCGCGGACAACGATCCTGGCGATGGCGTAGACGCCGCCGAGGGCCTTGAACGAGCCCAGGTTCATGCGCCGGGATTCGTCTTTCAGCCAGATCCGGCGGCCTTCGAACTCCGCAAGCGACACTAATGACAAGGGCGACGGTGCGTATTCGGGGCATGCGGAAACCCATTCGCGGGCGTCGGCGCAATCGAAGATATCGTCCTGGATTTCCACTGCCGGGCAGGCGCTCAGGCAGCTGGCCAAGCCAGCACCCAGCGGTGGCCGGAACAGGGGCGGCGACCATGCAAGACCGGCATGTTGCCCACTAGCGCCATGAACAGTACACAGCTTGCCGCCAGGTTGTCGGAATTCAAGTGGCACGCCTCCCGCGGACACTTTGAACCGGCCTCGATGATAGAGCAAATCCATTGCCGATAGAAAGCGGATGCCATGCCGCGATTTTGATTTCGCCAATGAGAGCCTGCGACTGCGCGCGGGATGACGAGTTTTCTTCGGCCATTCTGCGCGCGGCGAAGCGGAGTCGCGGAATCCGTTCACCAGTCAAATGAGAATCGCCTTGCCATGTGTGTTAGGCTGCCGCGATTACAGCTTTGCGGGAACGCTGGCAAGAACGAGGCAAGAGGCCGATGAGAATTGTGCGATTGTTGATTCCACTGTTGTTGCTGGCGGCCTGTTCGGACGTCGTATTCATCAAATCGACCAACCAGAACAGCCGCGTCGGCTACGTGGTGATTCACGCCACATCGGAGAATTTCGCCGAATCCGTCAGATTGCTCACGCAACGCAACGACACCCCGCCGGTGAGCTCGCATTACCTGATCCCCGCCGAGAACGATCCGAGCTACAATCGCAGCCGGCTGCTCCTGCACCAGTTCGTCAAGGAAGACCAGCGGGCCTGGCACGCGGGCGCCAGTTACTGGGCGGGGGAAACGACGCTCAACGACCGGTCCATAGGAATCGAGATCGTCAACGAGTTCGACTGCGAAACTACGCCGGAATCGGACATTGACTCGCTGCAATGCGAATTTCTGCCATTCGATGAAACGCAGATCGAGATGACGATCGAACTGCTGCGGGGAATTCAGCAACGTTATCCCGACATCGACCCGCTGAACTTTGTCGCCCACTCCGATATCGCGACCCGGCGCCGGTCCGATCCGGGCCCGCTGTTCCCCTGGCGGCGACTGTACGAGGAAGGCATCGGCGCCTGGTATGACGAGGAAACGAAAGCCCGTTACGAGTCGCAATTCGAGGGCCGGCCGCCAGACGTCGAGCGGCTGCAGGCCGCCTTGCTGAGGCTTGGCTACTTCGTGGAGCCCACGGGCGAGTTCGACAAGCTGACGCGCTTCGCCGTGCGCGCGATGCAATTGCGTTTTCGCCCCGCCGACATCTCCGGCGAACCGGATGTGGAAACCGTGGCCATCCTCTGGAGCCTGCTGGAGAAATATCGCCCCGATGAACTGCTGGAACTCGATAATCAGTAATCAGTCCGCTTTCAATTGAAGAGGTGGAATCGCGTTGCATGGCCCGATGACTGAATCATTGCTCTCCACCGGCAATTGCGCGGTCGGTTACCAACCCCTCTCCGCCCGCCTGCGTCCCCGCTCGATTGCTGAGTTCATCGGCCAGCCGCACCTCGTCGCTCCCGGCAAGTCGATCCATGAGGCCGTCGCCAACAATCAGCCCCACTCCATGATCCTGTGGGGACCGCCGGGATCGGGCAAGACCACTCTGGCGCTGATCGTCGCCGAAACCTGCGATTGTCATTTCGAGGCCCTGTCGGCGGTGCTCGCCGGAGTGAAGGAGATTCGGGCGGCCATTGAACAAGCCAGGCATCATCAGGCCAATGGCTCCCGCAAAACCATTGTCTTCGTCGATGAGGCGCATCGCTTCAACAAGGCCCAGCAAGACGCCTTTCTGCCCCATATTGAGAATGGCGAAATCCTCTTCATAGGCGCCACTACCGAGAATCCCTCCTTCGAATTGAACAACGCATTGCTCTCCCGGGCACGAATATACCTGCTCAATCCCTTGACCGAGGAGGACTTGCTCGCGGTCATCGACAATGCCTTGACCGATGTCGAACGCGGTCTTGGGGAACTGAATCTGGTATTGAGCGCGGAACAGAAACGGGTGCTGGCCCGGGCCGCGGACGGCGATGCCCGCCGCGCGCTCAATTATCTGGAAACGCTCGGAGACATGGCTGAAGAACGAAACGGTGAACGGGTCCTGGCCGATGAGCATCTGAACCATGTCCTTGCGGAAAGCTACCGCCGGTTCGACAAGGACGGAGATGTCTTCTATGACCAGATCTCGGCCTTGCACAAGGCGGTGCGCGGCTCGTCTCCGGATGGCGCGCTGTATTGGCTCACCCGCATGCTGGATGGCGGCTGCGACCCCATCTATCTCGCCCGCCGGCTGACGCGCATGGCGATCGAGGACGTGGGCCTCGCCGACCCTCGCGCCTTGCGGGTGTGCGCCGATTGCTGGGACGCCTATACCCGTCTTGGCAGCCCGGAGGGCGATCTTGCGCTGGCCCAGGCGGCGGTCTATCTGTCGGCGGCGCCCAAGAGCAACGCCTTGTACACGGCTTTCGGCGCAACCGGCAAATCGGTGGAGCAGCATGGCTCATTGGAAGTGCCGCCACATCTCCGCAATGCGCCAACCAAGCTGGCGCGGGCGCTGGGCCACGGCAAGGAATATCGTTATGCTCACGACGAGCGGGGCGGCTTTGCCGCCGGCGAAAACTATCTGCCCGAGTCGATCCGGAACGCGCGCTTTTATTTTCCGAAAGACACCGGATTGGAATCCCGCATCAAGGAGAAGATGGAACACTTCCGGCAACTGGACAAGAAAGCCGCAAGCAAGCGTTACGCGAAGTGAAATTGCTTTTCCCGACGTTAATGTAGTTCAATCGGACATCGAAATGCGGCATTCCCGCCGCCGGTCAAAGTGCGTTGGCGGACAGCGCTCCGGTCAAGCGCACATCTTCGGGAGAGCAACTATGCGGCTCATTATTTTCGTGGCCAGTCTGGTTTTCGTTGCCGGAGCGTTCGCCCAGATTCCGCCGGAGGAAATCAGCATGGAAACCATGCCGGAACACGGGACGAACTGGTTCATCGCGAAATCCGGCAATGGCGCCAGAATCTTCAACGCCGAAACCGGTGAAATGTACGGTACGATTTCGCTTTCCAATCGCACACCGGCGGTCGCCCCCTATCTGCCGCGGGGCGAGTTCTACGCCGCGGAATCCTATTATTCGCGCAATGTGCATGGCGACCGCACCGATATCGTGGCCATCTATGACTATGCGAACCTGAGCCCGGTCGCCGAGATCGAGATTCCCAACCACATGGCGCGTCTCCCCGTACGCGCCCACCTCGGCCTGCTCGGCAACGGCCGCCACCTGGCGGTGCTCAACATGAATCCCGGCTATTCGGTGTCCATCGTCGATGTGATCGACCGCGAATTCGTCTACGAGATGTCCACACCCGGCTGCGCCATCATCCTGCCGGTGGCGGAAAATGATTTCCTATTGATCTGCGGCGACGGCACCTTGCAACTCAGCCAACTCGACATCAGCGGTTTCGAGGAAAATCGCGTCCGCTCGGACGTGTTCTTCAACGTCCAGGAAGACGCGGTCTTCGACCGCGCGGCCCGAACCGCCGACGGCTGGCTGCTGATCACGCACGCCGGCGTAATCTTCGAAGTCAGCACCGATGACGATGAAATTATTATAGGGGAAGGCTGGAGCATCGTCGGCGAAGACGAATCCGGCTGGCGGCCCGGCGGCTTCGAGTTTCTCGACGTGCATCGCGCCAACGGCCTGCTCTACGTGGCCATGCACGAAGGTCCGGTGGACACGCATCACGATCCGGGCGACGAAATCTGGGTGATCGATCTGGCCAGCCAGCGCCGGGTGCACAGGCTGGAACTCGAAGATCCCGCGGACCATTTGACGGTTACCCAGGAAACCGCGCCGAAACTGATCGTCGGCACAAGTTCCGGCGGCACCGAGGTCTACAACGCGTTGACCTTCAAGCGCGAGCGTTCGATCGACGGGCCGGGCGCTTCGATGTACGAGGACTTCTGACTCATGCTCGACCCGCTCGTCATCAAGTTGCTGTCGCTGGCCCTCGCCCTGTTGCTGGCGGCGGCCGCATGGCGCAAGTTGACCGACCCTGTCCGCTTTCGCGGCATTCTGGCGGCTTACCGGTTGCTGCCGGAGGCGCTCGTGACGCCGGCAGCCTGGCTGTTCGCCGCGCTTGAAATCGGTATGGCCGTCACTTGGGCGCTGGGCTGGAATCCCGCGGCAACGGCGGCCGCAACCGCCGCGCTGCTCGGCGTCTACACGCTGGCGATCGGCCTGAACCTGTTGCGGGGGCGAATTTATATCGACTGCGGCTGCGGCTTCGGCGCTTCCGGCGGCAGCGGCCAGCAATTGAGCAGCCGGCTGTTGCTTCGCAATGTCCTGTTGGTCGCGGCGGCGCTCGCGGCGGCGCTGCCTCCCGCACCGCGGCAACTCTTGCTGACCGATTACATCGGACTCGCCGGCGCCTGCCTCGTGCTGGCCCTGCTATATCTCGGCGCGAACCAGTTGCTGCTGAACGCCCAGGCGATCGATTCCTGGCGCAAGCCGCAGTCAGGGAGCAATCGGACATGATCCAGGCGCTGCTCGTTTCCAATGTCGTCTTGTGGGTGCTGGTCATCGGCCTTTCCCTGCTCGCGCTCGCGCTCGCCCGGCAGGTAGGCGTTCTGCACGAACGCGTCGCGCCGGCCGGCGCCTTGCTGCCTACCAATGGACCCAAGGTAGGCGAATTGACCACGGCAATGGACATTACCGCGCTCGACGGCAAGAGCGTCACGATCGGCGGTGAAAAATCGGACCCCGGCGCCATGCTGGTGCTTTTCATTTCGCCGACCTGCCCGGTCTGCAAATCGCTCGTGCCGACGGCGAAATCGCTGGTGAAATCCGAACAGGGACGCCTCGCCCTCGTCTTCGCCAGCGACGGCGCCGAAAACGAACGGCAATTGCAGCAGCATAGAGCTTATGTGGAGGATCTGCGCATCGCCGATTACCCCTACGTCATTTCCATGCAACTCGGAATGACTTACCAGGTCAGCAAGCTGCCCTTCGCGCTGCTGATCGGCAACGACGGAATTCTCAGGAGCAAGGGCCTGGTGAATTCCCGGGAGCATCTCGAAAGTCTGCTGGAATCCATGGAATCGGGAGTCGCCAGCATTCAGGAGTTCGCGGCGCGCAATGCGCCCCACGAACTGAAAGATCAAGACGAATACAAGTCCTCGGCCTTGGAACAGACATCATGAACGCAAATCGGATTATGGATCGCGGCTGGTACTGGGTAGACGAACAGGCCCGCCGCACCACCTTGGCGCTGGCGCGGCGCCTGTCGCGCCGCAACTTTCTTTCCCGGCTGGGCCTGTTGCTCACGGGCGCGGCGGCATTGCCGCTATTGCCGGTGGCCCGGGCCTTCGCCCAGGAAACGAGCCTGCGTGAAGTCGGCGATCCGCAGACCTGCGAGTACTGGCGTTATTGCGCCTTGAGCGGCATGTTGTGCAGTTGTTGCGGCGGCAGCCATCGCACCTGTCCGCCGGGGGCCGAACCTTCGCCGATCACCTGGGTCGGAACCTGCCGCAACCCGCTCGACGACCGGGAATACCTGATTTCCTATAACGATTGCTGCGGCAAGGCGGTCTGCGGGCGTTGCGGCTGCCATAACACCGAAGGCGACAAGCCGGTGTATTTCAACAGCAACAGCAGTACGGTACTCTGGTGCTTCGGCGTCGAACATACCAGCTACCATTGCACCGTGGCGCTGGTGCTCGGAGAATCCAGTCAATAGGCCCGGAGCCTATGAGAGATATGAGAGTTATTTCAGCCACCCTTCTCATACTTGCCATGATCGCCGGCAACGCGGCGCTCGGCGCGAGCCCGCGCACGAACTATCTGCTCTACTGCAGCGGCTGCCACCTGCCTTCGGGCATCGGCAATCCGCCCA
>JANQSV010000254.1 GCA_028279115.1 Pseudomonadales bacterium | reverse complement strand
ATCTGGGTGCCGTCGATCGCGGCCTCGGGCCTGATGATCTACTCCGGCGACAAGTTCCCGGGCTGGCATGGCAGCATTTTCGCCGGCGGCCTCGCCGGCGAGCAGCTCGCGCGTCTGCACATGAGCGAGGACTATCGCGAAGTCATCGTCGAGGAAACGCTGGCCTACGACATGGGCCGCATCCGCGACGTGCGCCAGGGCCCGGACGGCTACATCTACCTGGCCATCTCCGACCGCAACGGCGACGAGGAAACCCCCATCGTCCGCCTGGAGCCGGTCGACTAGGACAAAGGGGCTTCGAACCGCCGGCGACGGTTCGAAGCCGCATTCGGTAATCGTTTATCGGTCTTCCGCGGGGGATTGGCCGTAGGTGGGCGCGTCGCCGGCCAGATAAGCCAGTTCCTCCTCGGTGGACTCCCTCTCCAACGCCGTGTTGCGATGCGGGAAGCGGTCGAAGCGGGCAATGACGTCCCGGTGGTCGCGGGCGTACGACGCCTGTTCTCCGAAAAAATCCTCGAAGGCCGCGAGGCATTCCGCATCGAGCTGTTCCATCACGCGAACCGACAACTCCTGCGCCGCGAGATCTTCGGCATGTTGCAGCGGCATGTAGTAGAAGGCCCGCTCCAGCAAACCGACTTCGCGGTCCATGCCCCGGTCGATGGCATCCAGCGCCAGGGCGAGCGCCCGGTCGTCGCCGGCGAACGCTCCGGCGCGCCCCCGGTAGATATTGCGCGTGAACTGGTCGAGCACGATGATCAGCGCGAGGCGTGACAGGGTTTCCCGCTCCCAACTCGCGCATGACCCGGCAAGCGCCGCCTCCACGAGCGCCCCGAATCGCTCCCGAATCACTGCGTCCGTAGCCGAATCAAAGCCGTACCAGAGTTTGAGCCGGTCATCCATGTCGTCCGGCTTCAGCGGCAAGCGTCCGAACCAGTACGCAAGCACTTCCCGATAGTCGATTTCCGAATCCTTCATCCCGATTTCCCTCGTTGGCGCGGTGCTGAGTGCCCATCATTGTACTCAACCGCCGCGGGAATCCGGCTTGAGATTCGGGCCGAAAAATGCTTGAATGCGCACGCATTCGGCGGCGCCCGAATCCACCCCCGGCGCCGCCCCGCGACTGGTCCGCCAATCGATGACTGAAACCGCAGCCCGGCAAGTATCCGCCTCTTGGCGCGACTACTACGAAATGTGCAAGCCCCGCGTGGTCATGCTGATGATCCTGACCGCGCTCGTGGGCATGTTTCTCGCCGTGCCCGGCATGGTCCCCTGGCGCGTTCTGCTGCTCGGCAACCTCGGCATCGCGCTCGTCGCCTGCTCCGGCGCCGCGGTAAACCACCTCATCGACCGGCGCATCGACCGCATCATGCGGCGCACTTCCGGCCGGCCGCTGCCCCAGGGCCGCGTCGACCCGATCCAGGCGGCGATTTTCGCCTTGCTGCTATGCGCGGGCGGCATGACGATCCTGCTCGTCTGGGTCAACCCGTTATGCGCCTGGCTGACGTTTGCTTCCTTCGTCGGCTACGCCTTCGTCTATACCGGCTGGCTGAAACACGCCACGCCCCAGAACATCGTCATCGGCGGCCTTGCCGGCGCCATGCCGCCCCTGCTCGGCTGGTCGGCGGCAACCGGCACGATCGAAGCCGACGCTCTCGTGCTCGTGCTCATCATCTTCGCTTGGACGCCGCCGCATTTTTGGGCGCTGGCGATCCACCGCAAGGAAGAATACGCGCGCTCCGGCGTGCCGATGCTGCCGGTCACCCACGGCGAATATGCGACCCGGGTGCATATCATCGTCTATACCGTGATCCTGGTGGCGGCAAGCGTCGTCCCCTGGTTCACCGGCATGGGGGGCTGGATCTATCTCGCTTCCGCATTGCTGCTCGGCGCCGGA
>JANQSV010000252.1 GCA_028279115.1 Pseudomonadales bacterium | reverse complement strand
ACAGGAAAAATCTCGCCGACCCACAGATGTGAGTCGTCGTCGGGCAGGGTGTGTGTTGCGGGCGTGCGAGGCAGGACGCCGAGCCCGGAGCCTACAGGGGCGTAGGCAAGCGTTTATGAAGCGTAGCTTCATGCGCAGCCGGAGCGACGCCAAGCTGTGCTTGGCGGCCGGACCGTATTTACGGCGTCCGCAACACACACCCTGCCCGATGACGACGGATCGAAGCCAAGAAAGCTCAAGTCTACTCTCCCTCCTGTAGCCAATTATTCAGTTCGATTATGTCCTGCGGAGTCAGGATGCCGGCTACCTGTTTGAGGATGAGGGAGTCGATTACGTAGTTGTAGCGGGCGTCGGCGTAGGCTCGGAGGGCGCGGAAGAGGATTTCGCGGGCGCGCAGCACTTCCACTATGTTGCGGGTGCCGACTTCGGCGCCGAGTTCGGTTGCTTCGAGCGAGCTTTGCGCCGAGGTGATCGACTGCTGGCGCTGGGCGATCACGAGTACGTCCGTGGCCACGCGGCGGTAGGCGTTGCGGATGTTCTGGATCAGTTGCCGTTCGGTCAGTTCGAGCGATTCCTCGGCGGCCATGACGCCGTATTCCGCCGCCCGCTGGCGCGAACGCATCGCGCCGCCGCTGTAGATCGGAATCGACAGGTTCAGCGCGAGCTGGGTGCGGTCGCTCGAGCCGCCGCCGATCTGGATGCCCTGGCTGACGATCGGCTGGGTCGCGAAGTGGCCGAACTGGCCGACGAAGTCTATCGTGGGCAGGCGGTCGGACTTTCGCGCCTGCAAGGTCTTGCGCGAGGCATCGAGATTGAATTCCGCCGCGGTCACGGCCAGGCTGTTTTCCATCGCCTGGGACTCCCATTCTTCCAGGCTGCCTTCCACGTCCAGAACGGGGAAGTCGTCGCGCAGCACGTCGATTTCCGGATGCGACTGGCCCGTGATGGCTTCCAGCACTTCATAGCGCGAACGCAGGATATCGGCTTGCAAAATGGTGGTGTTGCGCGCCAGGTCGTATGCCGCCTGGGCGTCGTAGACATCGGTAATCGCCACCAGGCCGACTTCCTCGCGCTGACTGGTCTGCTCGAAGGAGCGCTGGGCGGCCTCTTCTTCCTGGATATTCACTTCCAGCAGGTCGAGCGCGCGCAAGACGTCGAAGTAGGCCGTGGCCACGCGCATGATCAGTTCCTGTTCCTGGGCGGCGAGATTTACCGCGGCGGCCCGGTTGGTCGCCCTGGCGCTCTGGAAGTTGTACCAGTTGGCCAGATTGAGCACGCTCTGGTTCAGACTGATGCCCCAGTTGTGGTTGTTTACGCCGTTGCTGAAGCTGTGCTCTCGTTGCACCAGCACGCGCATGCTTTCGCCGGTCATCGGATTGGTCACGTCCCGGTAGATACTGGAAGTCGGTCCGCTTGTCAGCCGCGATGTGCCGCCGCCGGCGCCCAGGTTGGGCAACAGCGCCGAGCGGGTCTGGATCATGGTCTCGCGATTGGAGCGGTAGGAAGCCTCCGCCTGGCGCAATACGGGATCGTTGTCCAACGCGAGCTGCAGAATGTCGAAGAGATCGTCGGCGGATGCCTGCCAGGAAGCCAGGCTCAACGCGAGCAACATGAGTAAGGACTTGATGAAATGTGTCATCGTAAGGACCTGCCTTGGTAATGAGTGATTGAACGGAAGGCGAATGCCGGGCCCGTTTTTGAACACGGGAGCGGGCATGATAACCTAAGGGACCCAGGAGTACAGATGAGCGCAACCCCCGAACAGTTACATTTCATGGACCGGATTTCCGGTCTCGATACCGAACTCGGCCGGCATTTTCCCAATTCGAGGAAGATTCACGTCAACGGCGGCAGACCGGATCTGCGCGTTCCCATGCGCGAGATTTCCCTGACGCCCACTCGTACGAGCAGTGGCGAGGAGCCCAATCCGCCGGTACGCCTCTACGATACATCCGGTTCATATACCGATCCCGACGCGGCCATCGACCTGCACCAGGGGCTGGAGCCGGTGCGGGCCGGGTGGATCGGGGAAAGGGACGATACCGAGGAACTGCCGGAGCCAACTTCGACCTACGGCCGCTCGCGCCGCGGCGACATGAGCGCCGACCATCTGCGTTTCCGCCTCGCGCGCAAACCACGCCGGGCGCTGCCGGGGGCGAACGTGTCGCAGATGCATTATGCGCGCCGGGGCATCGTCACCCCGGAGATGGAATACATCGCGGTCCGGGAAAACCTCGCGCGGCAGCAATTGCCCGGACAGGATTCGAGCTATCACGCAGGGGAATCCTTCGGCGCGGCGATACCGCGGGAAATCACGCCGGAGTTCGTGCGCGACGAAGTCGCGCGGGGCCGGGCCATCATACCCGCCAATATCAACCACCCCGAAGTCGAGCCGATGATCATCGGCCGCAATTTCCTGGTCAAGGTCAACGCCAACATCGGCAATTCGGCGGTCACTTCCTCGATCGAGGAAGAGGTGGAGAAACTCGTCTGGTCTGCGCTTTGGGGCGCCGATACCGTGATGGACCTGTCCACCGGCAGGAACATTCACGAAACCCGCGAATGGATCATTCGCAATTCCATGCTGCCCATCGGCACGGTGCCGATCTACCAGGCGCTGGAGAAAGTCGGCGGCATCGCCGAGGAACTGACCTGGGAGATCTATCGCGACACCCTGATCGAACAGGCCGAACAGGGAGTCGACTATTTCACCATCCATGCCGGCGTGCTGTTGCGCTACGTGCCGCTGACCGCCGAGCGCGTCACCGGCATCGTCTCCCGCGGCGGCTCGATCATGGCCAAGTGGTGCCTGTCCCACCACAAGGAAAGTTTCCTCTACACGCATTTCGAGGAAATCTGCGAAATCATGAAGGCCTATGACGTGTCCTTCTCGCTCGGCGACGGCTTGCGCCCCGGTTCGATCGCCGACGCCAACGACGCGGCCCAGTTCGCCGAACTCGAAACCCTCGGCGAACTCACCAAAATCGCCTGGAAACACGACGTGCAGACGATGATCGAAGGTCCCGGCCACGTGCCCATGCACCTGATCCGCGAGAACATGGAGAAGCAACTCGAAGTCTGCGACGAAGCGCCTTTCTACACGCTCGGGCCGCTGACCACCGACGTCGCGCCGGGCTACGACCATATCACCTCGGGCATCGGCGCGGCGATGATCGGCTGGTACGGCTGCGCCATGCTTTGCTATGTGACGCCGAAGGAGCATCTCGGCCTGCCCAACAAGCAGGACGTGAAAGACGGGCTGGTCGCCTACAAGATCGCCGCCCACGCCGCCGATCTCGGCAAGGGCCACCCGGCGGCGCAATTGCGTGACAACGCCTTGTCCAAGGCGCGCTTCGAATTCCGTTGGGAAGACCAGTTCAACCTCGGCCTCGATCCGGTCACCGCCCGCGAGTTTCACGACGAAACCCTGCCGAAGGACTCGGGCAAGGTCGCGCATTTCTGCTCGATGTGCGGACCGAAATTCTGCTCGATGAAGATCTCGCAGGAAGTGCGCGACTACGCCGCAGCCCGCGGCACGGCCGAAGTCGACGAAGCGATCCGCCAGGGCATGGAAGAGATGGCCGGAGAATACAACCGCCAGGGCCGCAAGCTATATCGCGAGGTGTAGGGGCGCTCAGGCCAGGCCGGAGTCGAGGTACTCCTCGAGCACTTCAAGACAGGAAACCGCGAGCCGCCGGCAGCGCTCGGGCGACCAGCCGTGGCGTTCGTCCGGCGCGTTCGCGTTGTCCTTGAACGGCATCTCCAAGGTCATGGCGAGACAGTCATGCCGTCCGGCGGTCTGGTTCGTGCTCATTCCCATGTTGGCCTTGCCGCGCTTGTTGGGCGGATAACCGTAACGCGTCTGGAAATCGGAATTGGCCGCGACGAGTTTCCCGCGATAGAAATCGAGCCGCGCCTGCTTCGCCTCGTCCCAGTCCGCCAGCCCTTCCGTGCCCGCGATGAAGCAATAGGGCAAGGCTTCGTCGCCATGCACGTCGAGCAGGAAATCGACCCCGGTGCGCGCCATGGCCTGCTGTATCAGAAATACTTCCGGCGAATGCTCCATGCTCGCCGAATCCCATTCCCGATTCAGATTTCGCCCGGCCGCATTGGTGCGCAGATGCCCGCGCCGGCTCCCGTCCGGATTCATGTTCGGCGCCAGGTACAAATCGCATTTCCCGAGCAGCGAATCCGCCTCCCCGCTGCAAAGCCAGTCGAGCGCCCCTTCCATCCACCATTCCGCCATCGTCTCCCCGGGATGCTGCCGCGCTATCACCCAGCAGGGCCGCCGGCCTTCACCGGTACCGAAATGCAGCAAATCCAGCGGCTGCCCGTCCAGCGTCCGCCCAAGAGTAATCAGCCGGCAGTTGGAATTCCGCCCGGCCCGCGCAAGCATGTCGTGGTGCCGCTCCATCGAAAACGGAACGTAATAGGCAAACCAGACCGCATCGCAATCGAAATTGAAATCCCACCGCAGCACCCCGCCTTCAAGCCGCGTCGGATGCCGAAACCACTCGACCCGATCGAACGAACAAAGCACCCGATAATCCCGAAACCCCTCGGGATAAGCCGCCCCCGCCGCATTCAGAATGTGGATCACACACTCCTCACCCCGCGCGCCCGACACCCGAAAATAGAACCACTGATAAAAGTCGGACAGATTGTCCTTCCGAATCCGCAACTGAATTTCCCACGGCACAGGCGTGGAGGCGGTAATCCTAGCCACGGTCTTGGAAACCACTTCGATATTTCCACCATCAAAATCCGCATCAATCTGCATCTTCATCAACCCATAAACTGTTTGAGTTCTGCACAATGTGAGTCGCGGTCTGGCGTGCGGCATGCAGCGGGCGTCCTCGACATGGGTGTGGAGGCCGAAGCCTACATGGACGGATTTACGGCGTCCGCTGCATGCCG
>JANQSV010000250.1 GCA_028279115.1 Pseudomonadales bacterium | reverse complement strand
GCCGCGACGGAATGGCGGGACAAGCATATCGATCACGGCTGGGCATCCTGTCCAATCACGCAAAACGGCTGCCTCCGCATCATGTCCCGGCCTCGCTATCCGAACTCGCTTCCGGTACACGCCATCGTTGAACGGCTCCGCGGCGCCACCTCCACGACCCACCACAATTTCATTTCCGACAACCTGAGCCTGCTGGATAGCGGTTTGATCGAACACGCGATGTTGCTCAGTCCAGGCCAGCTAACGGACGTTTACCTGTTGGCGCTGGCGACGGAAAATGCCTGTCGCTTCGTCACTTTCGATCAGGCCGTTCCCGCTGCCGCGGCCAAAGCCTCCAGGCGCGAAAACCTTGTGGTGATCTGACGGCTGTGTGCGGGATGCACTAGAATCCCCGCATCTTCCCGGAAGAGTCGGCATGTGAAGGGTCAGCGCATTTATTACGGATACTGGATTGTTGTCGCCGGTCTGGTCACGCAGTTCATAGCCGTGGGCATGTCGAACTATGTCGCCGGGGCCTTCATGGTGCCGATGAACGACGAGTTCGGCTGGACCCGGGCCGAGTTCAGCGCTTCGCGGTCGATCGGGCAGCTCATGGTCGCCTTCACCGGCTTCATGATCGGCGCCTGGATCGACCGCTGGGGCGGCCGCCCCTTCATATTTGCCGGCGCCGTGTTGATGTCGGCGGCGTTGTACGGATTGAGCCTGATCCAGACTTTGCCGCAATGGCTGTTGCTGAACGGCGTCGTTCTCACCACCGGCAGCGCCATGATCGGCAGCCTGGTCATCAGTGTCTCCCTGGGCAAATGGTTCGTCGAAAGGCGCGGCTGGGCGGTGTCGCTGGCCGCGATGGGAATCTCGCTTGCCGGCATCGTGATTCAGCCGGTGGCCACCTTCCTCGTGGACAATTTCGGCTGGCGCGAATCCTGGCGGATTCTGAGCCTGATCACCCTGTGCCTGACCTTGCCCATGGCGATGATCGTGCGCCGCCGGCCCGAAGACCACGGCATGTTTCCCGACGGCAAGACGGAAAAGGAACTGGAGCAGGGCCATGGCGCGGCCGCCCATGCGGACTTCGCGCGTTCCATGACCCGTGCCCAGGCGATGCGCACGAGCGAGTTCTATGTCCTGGTTGTCGCGTTCGGCCTGTTCCAGATCTCGATTACGGTGATGCTGCTGCAAACGATTCCGCTGATGACCGACGCCGGCTATTCGCGCCTGGTAGCAGCGGGCATGGTGCCGCTGGCCTCGTTCCCGGCGCTGTTCAGCAAGCCCTTCTGGGGCATGCTGATCGACCGTTTCCAACCCATGTTGCTGACCGCGACCGGGGCAGTCGTTACCGGGCTTTCGGTGATCTTCATCGTCTTCGCCATCGCCAACCGCATGGATGTTCTCGTTTACGCCGGCTTCCTGATCATGGGCGTCGGCTGGGGCGGCATGCTGCCGCTGCAGGAAGTGATCTGGGCCTCGTTCTTCGGGCGCCGCTATCTCGGGTCGGTGCGCAGCATGGCCTTGCCCTTTTCCTTCGGGCTGTCCGCGGTAGGTCCGGTACTCGTGGCCCTGTACTACGACATCGCTGGCGACTATGACCTTGCGCTCATCGCCATGGGCCTGTGCAATCTCGCTTCGGCTTTCCTGCTGGTTCGCCTGCAGAACGAGACCGCTGACGCGGCCGGCGAAGGACTTCCGCCGGCCACCGCGGACTAATCGCCGGCTTCGCGCAACATCGGTTCCAGCACGGTCCAGACGTTTTCGAGGATGACGGGCTGGGCTTCGGCCACGGGATGGATGCCGTCGTTCTGCATCAGCTCCGGGATTTCCGGGATGCCTTCGATCAGGAAAGGGAGCAGCGGCAGCTCGTACTCCTCGGCGAGGCTGAAATAGTTCTCGTGGAAGGGTTCGGTATACCGCGGCCCGTAGTTGGGCGGAATCCGGATGCCGGCAAGCAGCACGCGCCCGCCGCTCGCCTCGATCAGGCGGATCATCCCGGCGAGATTCCCGCGGATGGCGGCGACCGGAATGCCGCGCAGGCCGTCGTTGCCGCCGAGTTCGAGAAACACGAGTTCGGGCTGGTACTCCGCGAGCATCGCCGGCAGGCGTTCGAGACCGCCGGTGGTGGTTTCGCCGCTGACGCTGCCGTTGATTACCCGGTATGCGGGAAACTCCCGCTCGATCCGTTGCGAGAGAAGCTCGACCCAGCCCTGTTCTTCGGCAATGCCGTAGGCGGCGCTGAGGCTGTCGCCCCAGACCAGCAGATTGCGCTGCTGGACCGCGGCCGGAATGGCCACAAGCACAAACAGCGAGAGCAGGACGATCGATCTGGCAAAGGCCGGGAACATGCGTTTGCACTATAATGACTGGCCTTCAAGGTGGCAAACCGGCTGTTGAGACATGATCCGCACCGCAGGACTGACCAAGCGCGTACCGACCAGCGAAGGCGAATTGACCATCCTCGAAGACGTCGGTTTGCACATCGAAACCGGTGAGTCGGTCGCCATCGTCGGCGCCTCGGGTTCGGGCAAGTCCACCTTGCTCGGTCTCATGGCCGGGCTCGATACCGCCACATCCGGCGAGATCTGGCTCGACGGCCAAAAACTCTCGGATATGGACGAGGAACAGCGGGCCTTGCTGCGGGCGCGTACCGTCGGCTTCGTGTTCCAGACTTTTCAATTGCTGCCCAGCCTGACGGCGCTCGAAAACGTCATGCTGCCGATCGAGCTGAAAGGCGATCCCGGCGCCGGGGCCAAGGCGCGCAAGTTGCTCGACCGCGTCGGCTTGTCCGAACGCTGGCATCACTACCCCAACCAGTTATCCGGCGGTGAGCAGCAACGCGTCGCCATCGCCCGGGCCTTCGCCACCAGGGCCGGCGTGCTGTTCGCCGACGAGCCTACCGGCAATCTCGATACCGCGACCGGTGACAAGGTGATCGATATCCTGTTCGAACTGAACCGGGAGTTCGACACGACCCTGGTATTGGTGACCCACGATGAGCGCCTGGCGCGCAAATGCGGGCGCGTCGTCAAGCTGGTGGCGGGCCGCATCGTCAGCGAAGAAGCCCTCGCAGATACTGGCGCGGAACCCGCCCATGCCTGAGGCCGCCCAGCCTGACATGGAGCGCCTGGGCCTGCGCGGCCTGCTTGTCGTCGCCTGGCGGCTGATGTGGCGCGACTGGCGCGGGGGCGAATTGCGCCTGCTGTTTTTCGCGCTCGTGCTCGCGGTGACTTCGGTCACGGGAATCGCGCTGTTTACCGACCGGCTCGAACGGGCGCTGATGCTGGAGTCGGCCAACATGCTCGCGGCCGACCGGGTGCTTCACACCCGCGAACCCGCGCCCGCCGGGATCAACGCCGAAGCGGTCAATCGCGGCTTTCGCACTGCGAGCACCTTGTCGTTCACTTCGATGGCGTTTTCCGACAACGGCAACATGCTCGTCGCGGCCAAGGCGGTGAGCGACGAATATCCGTTGCGCGGAGAAGTGATCACGACCCGGCAGCCGTTCACGCGCGGCGCGCCGGTCGCCAGCGGGCCGCCGCCGGGCGAAGTCTGGCTCGAATCGCGCGCCTTGCCCGCGCTCGGAGTCGAAGTCGGCGACCAGGTATCCGTGGGCGAAACCGAATTGATCGTGGGCGCCGTAATCATCGCGGAACCCGACCGGGGGCAAGGAGGCATCGTTGACAACGCCGGCCCGCGGCTGATGCTGCACATGGACGATGTCGCCGCCACCAATGTCGTCCAGCTCGGCAGCCGGGTCAGCTACCGCTCGCTGTTCGCCCATGACGACTTCGACCGGCTCGACGAGTTCGAACTATGGGTGCGCGACACCTTCGAAGGCAACTACTATATTCGCGACGTGCGCGAGGAAAGCGAGGAAGTCGCTGAAGCGCTCGACCGCGCCGAGGGCTATCTGCTGCTCGGATCGCTTTTCGCCGTGCTGCTCGCGGGCCTGGCGATCGCCCTGAGCGCCCGGCGCTATAGCGAGCGCCATTACGACTATGTCGCGATCCTGAAAACCCTCGGCTGCACCTCGGGCCGCATCAGCGCGATCTATTTGCTGATCCAGTTGAAACTCGCGACGGTGGCCGTGGCGCTCGGTTCGGCCCTGGGCTATCTCGTGCACGAGGGCATTCTGCGCGCCTTGCAGGCGAGCTTGCAGGTCGACTTGCCTCCGCCCGGGGCCCAGCCCTACGCCGTCGGCGCCATGACCGCATTCATCTGCCTGCTGTCGTTCGCTTTGCCGCCCCTGCTCGCCTTGCGGGAAACGCCGCCCTTGCGGGTGCTGCGCAAGGATCTGACCCAGACGCGTTTCAGCGACCGCATCCCCTACGCCTTCGGCATCGGCGGCAGCATTTTTCTCATCTGGTGGTACAGCCAGGATCTCGTGCTCACCTCCCTGCTCGTCGCCGGCGTAGCGGGTACGGGTCTGCTTCTCTCCCTGATTTCGCTCGTGTTCCTGACATCCAGCGGCTCGGCGGGCATGAAGGCCGGAAACGCGTGGAAACTCGCGATGACCGCCGTGCGCAGGCGGCGCCGGCAGAACGTGCTGCAAGTCATGGTGTTCTCGGTCACGATCATGTCGTTGCTGATCCTGGGCCTGTTGCGCACCGATCTGATCGCCGACTGGCAGGCGCAATTGCCGGAAAACACGCCCAACCATTTCATGATGAACATCACCGGCTCCCAGGTGGAGGGCATCGAGACCTTCTTCACCGACAATGCGGTCGACTCGAACGCCTTTTATCCACTGATCAGCGCGCGGGTGCGCACCATCAACGGCAGCGAACCCGAGCCCGAAGGCGAACCCGGCGAGGAGCAACGCGGCGCCTCGCTGGTGGAAAACAACCAGTTCGACGATGCGCCGGCCACCGACGCCGCGCCGGGGTCGGGTGAATCGGCCGAAGCCGAAGGCCGCAGGGTAAGAGGCCGTCTCAGCCGCCGCCAGGTGACCTGGGCCGTCGATCTGCCTCCTGACAATCGTGTAGCCGCCGGCGAATGGTGGCCGGAGAATCCCCGGCCGGGCCTGGTTTCGGTCGACGAGGAATACGCCGACTGGCTCAACA